>CAMMYS010000030.1 GCA_946528555.1 uncultured Mycoplasmatota bacterium | reverse complement strand
GTTTCAACAACATCATTATATACAATAGTATTATCAGATACTGTATCAACAACTTCATCTTCTATTATAGATTCATTTACAACATTATTAGCTAATTGTTCATATACTTTCTTATCTTTATCTAACTTTTTAAAGTCATCAAGAACATATTTACCACTAGCTAAAAACATGATTGCAAATGGAGTTATTCGAAGAAATTTAACAAATTTACCTTTCTTACTCATAACCAAAACCCCTTTTTTATAGACTCTTCTTTAAAAATCTATGCAGTCTATAATACAATAACTACAATTTTTTGTCAAATTATGCAGCTAATATATTAACACTGTAATCACAATATACTTCATTCATAGGTAATTTATCACCTGAATAAGTAGATATAACATGAATATAAACTGTTTCTTTATTATTAACTAATAAAGAATCATATTTCTTTCCATGTTCATCTTCAGAGAAAGCAGCTTTTATTTTCATATTTTTACTAACTAATGCTTCATCAGCCTCTTTAGTAGATCCACTACCATTACATATAACAGTAATATCCTTTTGAGTTAAATTAACAGTATAACCATTTTTATTAGTATATGTAATAACTAGAAAGATACTTATTACAAAGATTAAAGTATCAAATATATTAGAAATAATATTCTTATCAATAATATTCATTTCTTATATATTTAAAGTAGAATTGACATTAGGATTATTTACATTTGTTCTTGCATTAATAATGATATATTTAGGATTTAGATATGAAAAATATTCTTCATTATTCTATGTAGGTATAGGAGCTACAATATTAAATATAATTGTTCAATTATCTGATTTTTGGTCATCAGTACCATTACCAGTTTACTTATTATTAAGTGGACTTGCAATAATTGGATATGTTACTTATAAAGAAATAAGTAAGAGTAAAAAGAAAGATGTTAAAGAAGCACCTGCTTTTGTAGATGATACACAAGTAGATGTTAAAGCTTTAGTATTTAATATAGTACTTTTAGTAGTAACACTTATTAGTATATTCTTTAATGCATATAATATTAATAAACAAGAAGAAATAAAACTACAAAAAGAAAGAGAACAAGCTTTATTAGAAAAAGGATATGATCCTGAAAAAGTATATGTAGATGATAAATATAAATATATATTTATTGTTGAAGGAAATCATTATGATTTAAAGAAATTAATTGATACTTATAAAGAATTTGATCAAAAAGATTATAGTATTAAAGATTATGATAGATATTATGACGATTATATATATAAAGATTATTATTATCATTATTCTGTAGTTTATTTAACTAAAGAGAACTTTAAAAAGATTAAAAAAGCCAAATATGATAGCTATTATAATTATTATAATTATGATAGTAGTAATTACTTCTATTATGATGGTAATGTTAGTAAAAACTATTATGTTAATGGAGTAGATGTAACTGTTGAAAATGAATTAATTAACTATGTTGAAGAAGAATATTCTTATAGTAGTAATTCTAAAAGAACTTTAACATTAAAATATAATACATATGATGTTGATGCATTAAAACTTAAATTTAAAGGTGTTAATAATAGAAAGGTAACTATTACAACATCAGATAATGAAACATATGTGTTAGAAAACGACGGAACTCATAATATTAGTTCTAAGAATGGAAAAATTACTATAACTGTATATGATACTGAATTAGATATTAATAAAGAAATAGAAGATTATTATAGTAGAGATTATAATTACTAATTTGACTTTAAAAAAATAGTATGTTAAAATTTGTTTGTTAAAAGCGAAGAAATATTGTTAAATCAATGTTATCAGTGAGTCTAGGATAGTGGAAACTAGATTAATATATTTAATAATTCCTATCTTCATATAGCTAATAAGTTAAAAGCTTATTCGGTAATGCCGTTATAATAATAAAGTTAATATAAGGATGGTACCGTCATTTATGACTCCTTAAGTGCCATTCTTTTTATTTTTTAGGAGGAAAATATGAATGAAAAAATAACTAAAAGAGATGTAGATTTTGCTAAGTGGTATACAGATGTTGTTAAAGCTGCTCGTTTAGCAGATTATTCAAGTGTTAAGGGTTGTCTTATTTTAGAACCTAATGGTTATGCTATATGGGAGCGTATGCAAAGTGTTTTAGATGGTATGTTTAAGAAAACAGGGCATAAGAATGTTTCAATGCCTGTATTTATACCAGAAAACTTGCTTAATAAAGAAGGAGAACTTGTAAATGGTTTTGCTCCTGAAGTTGCATGGATTACTCAAGGTGGATCTGATGTATTAGAAGAAAGACTTGCTTTTAGACCAACTAGTGAAACTATGTTTAGTGATTATTATAGTAAAACTGTTAAAACATATAGAGATTTACCTAAATTATATAATCAATGGTGTAATGTAGTTAGATGGGAAAAAGAAACAAGACCATTTTTAAGAAGTAGAGAATTCTTATGGCAAGAAGGACATACAGTTCATGCTACTGCTGAAGAGGCTGAAAGAGAAACTAATAAAATGCTAGAGGTATATAAAGATTTCTTTGAAAAATATTTAGCTATACCAGTTATTACTGGTAGAAAAACTGAAAAAGAAAAATTTGCTGGAGCTGAGTATACACTAACTGTTGAAGCATTAATGCAAAATGGTATTTGCTTACAATCAGGAACAAGTCATTATTTTGGACAAAAATTCTCTAAAGCATATGATATTAAATTTATAAATAAAAATAATGAATATGAATATTGTTATCAAACATCATGGGGTGTTTCAACACGTATGATAGGTGCTTTAATAATGGCTCACTCTGATGATAGAGGACTTGTATTACCACCAAATATTGCACCAACACAAGTTATAATAGTACCTCTTAAAAATGAAGAAAAGATTTATAGCATTTCAGAACATATTAAATCTTCTTTGGAAGAAAGAGGAATAAGTGTAGATATAGATTATACTGATAAATCACCAGGATTTAAGTTTGCAGAAGCTGAAGTTAGTGGAGTACCACTAAGAATTGAAATAGGTCTTAGAGATGTTGCTAATAACGAAGTTACAGTTGTTAGACGCGATACTTTAGAAAAACAAGTTATTAAATTAAATGATGTAGTTAATATTACTACACAATCATTAGAAAAAATACAAGAGAATCTATATAATAAAGCTCTAGAAAATCAAAAGAATAGAACTTATGAAGTTACTAAATTAGAAGAATTAGAGAAAATTATGAATGAAAAACCAGGTTTTGTAAATGCATATTGGTGTGGTGATGAAGATTGCGAATTAAAAGTAAAAGAAATAAAAGGAACTAAATCAAGATGTATTGTTGAATCTAAAGAGTATGAAACTGAAAAATGTATTGTTTGTGGTAAAAAAGCAAAACATAAAGTTGTATGGGGTATACAGTATTAGTTAAATAAGTAGTAGAAATACTGCTTTTTTAATGGTAAAATAATTATAGTAGGTGATAATATGAATAAGAAAGGTTTCACATTAGTTGAATTACTAGCAGTAGTTGCAATAACTGCAATTATACTTTTAATTGCAATACCAAATGTTATGGAAGGATTAAATGAATCAAAAATGAATAACTTTGGTAATGAAGTTAGTACATTACATGATTCTGCTAAAACTCAATTTAATCTGGAAAAAGGTAGAGGCCAAGTAAAATATACATATGATGGCTATGAAAGAACAGCAGTATATTGCCAAAACTGGACTGATAATGCAGAAGATTGTAAAAATGTATTATCAAGTGAAAATCAAGAAGGTATGTCATATAAAATAGTTTTAGATGTAGATGGAAACGTTAGATATATGTATATATCAGATGGAAGATTTGCATATGTTTGTTATGATAGCTATGAATGTGGTCATAGAAAATTAGAAGCATGTGGTGAATTCGATTCGTATGGAAGTAATTGTATATATGATTCAACAGCTGGTGGACCAGCACCATCAATTGAAGATAATAGACCACGTTTAGAATAATTTAGATAATAGACCAAAATAAAAGTAGTAGAAATACTACTTTTTTAGTGATAAAATATAAATAGTAGGTGATAATATGAATAGAAAAGGTTTTACATTAGTTGAATTACTTGCAGTAGTTGCAATTACAGCAATCATACTTTTAATTGCAATACCAAATGTTATGGAAGGATTAAATGAATCAAAAATGAATAACTTTGGTAATGAAGTTAGCACATTACATGATTCTGCTAAAACTCAATTTAATCTAGAAAAAGGTAGAGGTCAAGTAAAATACACATATGATGGTTATGAAAGAACAGCAGTATATTGCCAAAACTGGACTGATAATGCAGAAGATTGTAAAAATGTATTATCAAATGAAAATCAAGAAGGTATGTCATATAAAATAGTTGTAGATGTAGATGGAAACGTTAGATATATGTATATATCAGATGGAAGATTTGCATATGCTTGTTATGATAGCTATGAATGTGGTCATAGAAATTTAGAAGCATGTGGTGAATTCAATGAGTATGGAAATAATTGTATATATGATTCAACAGCTGGTGGACCAGCACCATCAATTGAAGATAATAGACCAATGGAAAAATAATTTATTTAAGAATGAAAAGCACTTGACAATCAAGTGTTTTTAATATATAATCATTATCGTTGAAAAAGAAAGAAAGAGATCACTCTTCACCAGATGTAAAAGTACATTGGTAAAAAGCTTAAGATATTTATTTATTATAATAAATTAATTATGTTTTTTAGGCGTGGAGAAGTGAACTTAGGTTCACTTTTTTAAGTTATATGGAGGTGTTTTGTATAGCAAAGCAAAATAACGAAGTTCTAATTAATGAACAAATAACAATTCCTGAAGTAATGGTAATTGGACCTAATGGAGAAAAGATGGGTATCAAAAAAATAGAAGATGCTCAAACATTAGCTAAATTTGCAAATCTTGATTTAGTTTTATTGAATGCTGATCCTAAGAATCCAGTATGTAAAATAATTGATTACAATAAGTATCGTTATGAAAAACAAAAACAAATTAAAGATGCAAAGAAAAAACAAAGGGAACAAAATCTTGAATTAAAAGAGTATAGACTTAGTGTCACTATTGATGTTGGAGATTTTGAAACTAAAGTTAGAAATGCAAAAGCATATTTAGAAAAAGGTCACAAGATTAAAGCTACTGTTAGATTTAAAGGAAGACAATTATCACATCCAGAATTGGGTAATGATGTATTGTTACGTTTTGCTACTAGATTAGAGGATGTTGCAGAAATAGAAGTTATGCCAAAAATGGAAGGTAGAAGTATGCAATTATTCTTAACACCTAAAAAATAAGAAAGGAAGATGATATTATGCCAAAGATGAAATCTCATGGTGGAATTAGTAAGAAAATAACTGTAAGAAACTCTGGTTCAACTAAAATTGGACATGTAGGAGCTAACCACAATAGTGGAAAGAAGCCAACTGACTTCAATAGAAAAGCAAGAAAGGGATCTGTATTAAGTAGTGGAGATGCTAAAAGATACAGAGGACTAGTTAAATAGGGGGTGCAATAAATGACAAGAGTTAAAGGTGGAATTGTTTCTAAAAATAGAAGAAGAAAAGTTTTAAAGAGAGCTAAAGGATATTTCGGAAGCAAACATAGATTATATAAGACTGCTCAAGAACAATTATTCCATAGTGGAGCATATAGCTTTAATGATAGAAAGAAAAGAGCTAATGACTTTAGAAAATTATGGATTGCAAGAATTAATGCTGCTTGTAGAAGTAATGATATAGTTTATTCTAAATTTATTGATGGATTAAAGAAAGCTAATGTTGAAATCAATAGAAAAATGCTTAGTGAATTAGCTATTTATGCACCAGAAGAATTTACTAAATTAGTTAAACTTGCTAAAGAAGCTTTAGAAAAGAAAGAAAAATAGAATGATTTAATCATTCTTTTTTATTTACTTATAAATTGTAAACAAAAGATATTTTAATAATAAAAACTATCTTTTTGTGATATTCTATTAATAGAGGTGTAATTATGAATAAAAAAGGTATGACATTAATAGAATTGTTAGCTGTAGTAGGTATATTAGCTATGTTATTTATGTTAGTAGCACCTAATGCAATAAATGCTTTTAGAAATTCTAAAAAGAGTTCATTTTTAACAGATGTACAAACAATTTATACAACTGCAGTAGCACAAGTACAAGCAGATCATCCAAGAAGAGTAAGTGATTTTTATTATTGCAGAAATAAAGGTGAAGAATGTGAGCATAGCATTAATAATGTTGAAGGATTAGAACTATCAGGAAATACTGAAACAAATTATATTATTCAAATTGATAGACAAAATAATGTAGTATTCTTTTTAGCACAAAATGGTGAATATCAATATTCATATTCAGCAAGTGGCTCTAGTGAAGAATTAACAGATTCATCTCAAATTACTATTGATGATATAGTTAGAATAGATGAACCTGAAGCAAATAAAATATTTAACTTTGACTCAACTGTTCAAACAAAAGTTGATCCTGAACAATAAAAAAGTATATCAAAAAGATATACTTTTTTATTTGACATAAAATATAGTGTTTTTTATTGTTTTTAATATATTTATTATATATAATATCTAACTAAGAAGGGATAATATGAATAATTTTATAGATCCATTTTTATATAATTTACCGCATCTAGATTTACATGGTTATGATAGAACAGGTGCTAGAGCCATGGTAAAAATATTTATAGATGAGAATATAAGAATAGATAATAAGAAGATAGTTATTGTTCATGGAAAAGGCTCAGGTGTATTAAAGACTAGTGTTCATGAATATTTAAAAAGTGATAAAAGAGTAATAGATTATAAAACAAATAATTATAATGATGGTGAAACAATAGTTAATCTTAAATAGGAGGATATATGCAACAATATTATGCAAGAGATAAGAAAAATAATGTTTTGTATTTAAATCATGATGATTTGAATCATATTAAAAACGTTATGAGAATGAAAAAAGATGATAAAGTAATATGTGTTTATGATAATAGTAGTTATATATGTTCTTTAAATGAAGATTTGCTATCATGTAATATTTTAGAGGTATTTAAAGGAGAAGAAAAACTAATACCTATAGTATGTTATGTACCATTATTATCTGAAGAAAAAATGAGTTTTGTATTACAGCATGGAACTGAACTTGGTATAACTAAATTTATAGTAGTAGAGTATGATCATTGTAAGTATAAATTACCAAAGAAAGACTATGATAAAAAGATTAATAGATGGAATAAAATAATCAAAGAAGCAAGTGAACAATCATATAGAATAGAAAAACCTATATTAGATTCTATAATTCAACCAAAAGATATAGAGAGTATATCAAATGTAAATATATTGTGTTCTCTTGACAATATTGATGTAAAAAATATATGTAAAGTATTAACAAGCAAAAATGCTGATGATACAATTAGTTTAGTATTTGGTCCAGAAGGAGGACTATCTACTAAAGAGGAAGAAGAATTAGTTAAAAAAGGATTTATTAAGACTTCTTTAGGAAAAGATGTACTTAGAACTGAAACAGTTCCATTAATGGTAGCATCAATAATTAAATATTTAAGAGAAAGTGATTAATATGAGTAATTTTGATATGTTTTTAGACACATTTATTAATGGAGATTATTTCCTTGTATTTTTAGCAATTGTATTTATAATTGTTGTTGTTTTAGTTGTTGCTTTAATTAAAACAAGAGAAGAATATAATGAATTACTAGATAGTAGTGGAAAAGAAGAAATAAAATCTCAAGAAGATGACATGTTTAGTGATTTATTAGCATCATCTTCAGAAGAAGTAATTGAAGAAGATAAACCATTAATAAAACAAATAGATACATCTTCATTAAAAACAATAGATGATGAAATAAATGAATATGAATTTAATGAAGAAGAGAATGCTATTATTTCAGCTGAAGAATTAGCTTCTAAGACACAAGAAAGAATAGATGAGCTTGGATCTACTACTAACCAAGCTGTAATAGAAAAATATGAAGAAGAACAAGAAAATAAAGCAATCATAAGCTATGAGCAATTATTAAAAAATGCATCAAATATTTCTTTATCATATAAAGAAGAAAAAACTGAAGAGGATGCTCCTAAAGTAAATAAAGTAGAAGTTCATGCAAAAGAAGTTACTGCTCCTGAAAGTTATATAGCAGAAGAAGAATTCTTAAAAATACTTAAAGAGTTTAGGATGAACCTAGAATGAAAACATTTTATATAAAAACATTAGGATGCAAAGTTAGCTCATATGAAAGTGAATTTGTTAGAAATTTATTAATAGATAAAGGCTATAAAGAAGTAAATGAAAATGCAGATATATGTATTATAAATACATGTACTGTTACAAATACAGCTGATAATAAAAGTAAACAAACAATTAATAATATTAAGAAAAATAATCCCACAGCATTAGTAGTAGCGATGGGATGTTTTACTCAGTTTAGAAGCAATGAAATATCTGAATTAATAGATGCAGATATTATTATTGGTAATAATGATAAATCAAAAATATTAGATTATTTAGATGAATATGAAAAAAATCATAAAAGAATAATCAAATTTTATGAAATGAATGATGTAGATTTTGAAGATATGGAAATTAAAAAATATTATATACATCATAGAGCATTTATTAAGATTGAAGATGGATGTAATAACTTTTGTAGTTATTGTATAATTCCATATGTTAGAGGAAGAGTAAGAAGTAAAGACTTTAATAAATGTATAATGGAAGTTAGTGATCTAGTAATTAGTGGACACAAAGAAGTAGTACTTTGTGGTATACATACTGGTCAATATAATAGTGATGGTAAAAGACTTAGTGTATTAATTAATAGACTAAGTGAAATAGAAGGGCTTGAAAGAATAAGATTATCATCAGTAGAAATAGTTGAACTTGATGATGGAATGATGGATATAATTAAAAATAATAATAAGTTTGTTTCACATTTACATATTCCACTACAAGCAGGAAGTAATCATATTTTAAAAGAAATGAATAGAAGATATGATAGAGATTATTTCTTAGAAATGGTAGATAAAATTAAATCATTAAGACCAGGTATATCTTTATCAACAGATGTAATTGTTGGCTTTCCTGGTGAAACAGAAGAAGACTTTAATGATACATTAGATTTATGTAAAAAAATAGGTTTTTCAAAAATCCATGTATTTCCATATTCAGATAGAAATGGTACAGTAGCAAGTAGAATGAAAAATAAAATACCTGGAAATATTAAAAAAGAAAGAGTACATAAGTTAATAGAACTTTCTAATGAGTTAGAAAAGGAATATTTTGAAAAATGTATTGGTAGTGATGTAGAAGTATTAATAGAAGAAGAAAAAGATGGATACTATTACGGATTTACTAGTAATTATATTCCATTAAAGTTAAAAGGTAATTATAAAATAAATGATATTTATAAAATAAAATTAGATAAAAAAGATATTAATTTTGATATGAATTAATATCTTTTTTAATGAAAATATGATATGATTATATAGAAAGTAGGTAATAGATATGAGTTATCCTTTATTAGAGAATATAGACAAGTATGTTAAAGAAAATGGTATAGCGACTCAAGAAGTTTATGTATCATCAAAAAGACTACCTAGGGTATTAGTTGAGGCTGCTACAAGAGAATTATCTAAGAATGGAATAGAATATAAATTAGATGATACTTTTATAGTATCCTATGATAATAATGGACAATTATCTATAATATTAACTTTTAATGGTGGAAAAACAAATTTATTAATTACAAATACTCAAGAAAATTTAGTTTTTCCAAATGAAAAATTTAGATTTACTAAATTAAAAAGTGAAAAAATATTTTCTAAAGCTAAAAAAATAGAATGGGTAGATAAAAAGGTTTATCTAACATATGATGAATTATATAAAAAATATTTAAAGAAATATGAAGATTCTATTGAAGAAGTAGAAGATGAAAAAGAAAAAGAAAGAAGAAAGAGAGTATTATTTAAAAAGAAAAATACTTTTAAAGAATTATTAAGTGATCAATTAGAATTATTATTAGATAGTAATAATTTAGATGTAGATTTAGATAAAAATTCATTATTTGATAAACAATTACAAGAGTTAGAAAGTGTTATTGAACAATATATAGCTTATATAAATAAAGAAACTATTGAAAGAGCAAAAGAAAAGTCTAAAAGTGAAATTGTTTTCTTTACTCCAGAAGAAGGTGAAGGAAATACTAGAAGAAGTGGTGCTCCTAAAAAAACTGTTGATGAATATGAGAGAAAAAATAATGTTTTATCAACTGAATATAGAGATGAAGTAATTAATGCTTTAAATCCTATTATGACTAAAGTTGCTATGTCAAAAGTAAAAGTAAAAATATATGGTGAAGAAGAATTAGAAGATGATTTTGATAGTATTTATACTTGTAATTTGATAGGATTAGGTAATAATGAGTATAAATTAATAATGGAACCATTTAATGGTATGAGATATACAAAAGTAGCTTATTTCATATATGATGGTGAGATAACAGATGAAATATTATGTGACATTATAAAGAAATATGTTTCATTAAATACAGAACATGTTCTAGAATCTAATAATCTGGTTAGAATAGGTCATACAACACCTGATGCATTTTTAAATTCAGTCTTATATGCAGTTTTAAGAGATAAGCGATTAAAATGTCGTAAATATTTTACTGATAAAGTTGATGGTTTAGTTCCTGAAGTAATAGAGAAACAAAAAACTTTATAAAATATCTTGAAAAAAAAGTAATAATGTGATACTATGTTATTACTTTCGAAATGGCGATGTAGCTCAGTTGGCTAGAGCATCTGGTTCATACCCAGAGGGTCGAGGGTTCGAATCCCCCCGTCGCTACCAAATTGATAATTACTCGGACAAATTGTTCGAGTTTTTTAATGTTGAAAGGTCATCTATTAATTGAATCCTACGATTCATAGGTTGAATTATTCTTATCAAATAGTATAATTTTTTGTGAAAGAGGGATGAATTATGGATATAGAAAAAATCTCAAATCTTATCAAAACAAAAAGAAAAGAAGCATGTCTAACACAAGATGAACTAGCCGAAAAAATTAATGTTACCGAAAAAGCAATTTCTAGATGGGAAACTGGTAGAGGAACTCCAGATATTTCATTATTAATTCCGTTATCTAAAACATTAGGCATTTCAGTATCTGAATTATTAAATGGAAAAGAAGATAAACAAGAAGAAAAAAATATAAAAGATATTATTAAATATATAGATACAACAAATAAAAAGAAGAATAAATTCATTATTCCTATATGTATTGTTGTTTATATTATTTTATTAGTATTATATTTAAACTATTTAAGAGTTGAATATTCAAGTGTAACTGTTCATTTCGATTATATGGGTGAAATAGTTGTATTTTTATTCTTTGCTTTAATTATTGGTTTTAATAATAATCTACTTTCAAATTATTATTATGATAAAGTTGAAGATAAAAATAAAATGAAAAAGATCACATACATTATAGCTTTAGTTTTATATACAATTACATTAATTAACTTAACTAATTATGGTAGAAATATAGTTGGTGTTATTACATATAATTTAGTTCCATTTAAAACGTTATTAGGTTATTGGGCTAATTTTGATAGTAGAAATTTTATGGTAAATGTTATTGGTAACATAATCATCTTAATGCCTATGCAATATTTGATATTAAGAATATTTAATATAAAGAAGTTTAGTATAAATGTTTTAATAAGTATATTGATTGGATTCTTTTTAGAACTATTTCAATTTATTACAAAAAGAGGAGTATTTGATATAGATGATATTATTTTGTATGTAATAGGAACAAGTATAATGTATTTCCTATATGATCTAGTTATTAATAAAAAGAAAATAAATATAAATAAGAAACATTTAATTATAGGTATTGTATCTTCTATAATAACATTTGTATTATTTGAAGCATTAAGTTGGTATTACTTTGGAGATATTCCAACTATAAGAGTATTTTTAAGATTAATTATTTTCTTTTCAATATTATACTTAATCATATTAAAAATTTACAATTTTATTATTAGAAAGAATAAAAAATAAGGCAGATGAAAAATCTGCTTTTATTATGGTATAATCAAAATATAAGTAGGTGAGAAAATGGGAAATCTTGCAAGTGAATTTCTTAAGTATTATTTAACCAATCCATTTATTATTTCAATAATAGTAATAGGATTATTATCTGCTATTTTTTATAAAAAAATAGTTGGATGGTTTGGTGAGCATTGGACTAAGCAAGCATTAAATAAATTACCTAAAGATAAATACATATTATTAAATGATGTATTTATATCTACTGATAAAGGAACTCATCAAATAGATCATGTAATTATTTCAAAATATGGTATATTTTCAATAGAAACAAAACAATATAACGGATATATTACAGGAAATAAATATGATAAAAATTGGGTAAGACATTCTGGAAATAAAAAATATTATTATACTAATCCAATTAGGCAAAATTATGGTCATGTTAAGGCTTTATCTGAACTATTAAAAATAGATGAGTCTAAGATATATAATATAGTATGTATTCCTAGTAAAGCTAAACTAAAAATAGAACATGATGGAGAATTAGTTGGATATGATACTATAGTAAACAAGATACTATCATTTAAAGATGAAGTAATAGATAATATTGATGAAATAGTTAATAAAATAAAATCAAAGAATATAACCGATAAAAATGCTAAAAAAGAACATATAAAAAATATAAAAGAAAACATCATTGATAAAGATTTAAACAAATGCCCAAAGTGTGGTGGAACATTAGTAGAGCGAAATGGTAAATATGGCAAATTTATAGGATGTTCTAATTATCCTAAATGTAGGTATATAAGGAAATAGAAATGAAAAAGAAAATAATATTTACAGTTCTAGCAATAGTAATTGTCATGATAATTGTAATAATTGTATTTTTAAATTTAAAAGAAAAAAATAGTGATGATATAAGCAGAATTGAGCATAGAATAAGCATTAGATCTAATGATAAAATAATAGAAGCTTCAACTGGTTCATTTTGCTATAAAAGTGGTGGTTGTATTGATAAAATAAGTTTTGAAGATTTTGAATATGATGTAATAAGTTCTTATTATGGTAATAAATTATATATTGATAATTTAGATGGAACTATTAAAAATATTGAACTTTTTAATTACAGCATTAGAAAGTTTACTGATACTAAAGTTGAATTTACAAATGAATATATTATTACTCCAAGTGTAAGTGGCCCATATATTTTTGAAATATCTGCTATATATGAAGGTAAAAGTATACATTACTACTTTTTAGCAGATATAAATAAAACTAGTGGTGAAGAAGTAAACATTCAAATGAATATAAAGGATAATACATTAACTGATACAGGACTTACAATGATAATAAGTAATAAAAGTAATAAAGATGTATGGTATGGTAATCCTTTTATGATAGAAAAATATGAAAATGGTTATTGGAAAACATTAAAACCAATAAATGAAATGGCTTTTACTTTACCTGCTTATGGTTTAAATAAAAATGATTCAGTTGAACTAGCTATTGATTGGCAATTTGCATATGGTGAGTTAAAAGGAAAGTATAGAATTGTTAAGTCATTTGATTATAATGAAAATGATAAGTCTATTAATTTTATTAAATACTTGGAATTTGAAATATAATTATTGCATATTAATCAAGATTAGGTTTTTATAAAAAGGTAAATAAATATTATATTGAGCAGCCATATAATAGTATATATAAAATAACTGAAGAAGAATATATTTTTATAAATATATGATAAAATGTTTATAAGGAGGAATTTTAATGAAAAAGAAAATATTAATTAGTTTATTAACTATTGTAATGTGTTTAATTATAGTCGGTTGTGGTAAGAAAAATAATAATTTAAATAATACTACAAATAATAATATAAATGATAATATAAATAATAATTCAAATACAAATGTTATTGATAATACTAAAGATAATACTTCAAATAATTATATAGTGGATGATGATGAAATTATTGATATTGATGATTCTGAAAATGTTCCAATGGATAATAGTCCTGTAGTAGTAAATGAAATTATTAATTGTGATGGATGTGTTTTTGCATATTTTAGTGATGAAGGTGATAAGGCAAAAACTTTAGGTTCCACTATATCTTCAGGTGATTATACAACTGATATTAATAATTTAAAAACTAGTGGAGGAAAACAAAGACATAATTTTTTTGGATTAGTACTTTCTGGAGATACTATATCAAGAGCATATGCATGTATTTTAAAAGATGATAAAATTTATTGTATTGAAGGCTCTACTAATGGCGCATATCATAATAGTAATATTGCTATTTTAAATAAAATATTTACTAATGGTCAATGTAAAACTATTTCAGATGGGCATACTTATACTTGTACAGATGGTAGTTATAATGGAGATACAAAAACTAGCGGTTATACTAGTTTGCATTATGAAACAAGTTGTACTATCTATGGTGCAAATTCTAATACAGGCAAACTAATTTGCCATTAATGTACAAATATAATAGATCGTAAAATTAAGATATTGCGATTTTGACTTTCTATAAAAATGTGCTATTATGATGTCGAAACTCGAATTCTTTTTTATGTGACACCTAGTCAAATATATTTAGTTTGCAAGTACCAAATAGATAATTACTCTGACAATTGTCAGAGTTTTTATTTGTGATATAATTAATGTTGGTAATACATTTGGAAAAGGAGAATAAAAATATGAAAAAGATTAAGAAACTATTTGGTGGTATTGATTTAACTTGGAAAAAGTTAATTATATTTGCAGTTGCAGTAGCTATATATACAGCAGTTGTAGCTACATTACCATTTACTCATGATACATCTTTTAGAGATATAGCTGCTACATTAGAATGGTGGATATTATTTGGAATAATTATTATTTGTAATAGTAAATCTCCAAAAGATTCAGCATTAAAATGCTTTATATTCTTTCTAATTAGCCAACCTTTAATATATTTATTTCAAGTTCCATTTAGCCCTCAAGGATGGCATTTGTTTTCTTTTTATAGATATTGGTTTATGTTAACATTAGCATGTTTACCAATGGGATTTATTGGATATTATATTAAAAAGGACAATGTATTAAGTATAATAATTCTATTACCTATGTTAGGATTGCTTTCTATTTTAGGATTAGGATTCTTAAATAGCACTATTGAAAGTTTTCCACATCATTTATTATCTTTTATATATTGTTTTGCTGCTATAGCAGTAATAATCCTTGGAGTATTAAATAAAAAGAAAAATATAATTATTACTTTTATAATAACAGGTGTATTTACTATTCTATATTTCTTAATTAGTAATGGTATATTATTTGATATTAATAGAGAATATGAGTCATATAATGATTTAAATGAATATGGTATTACATTATCTGATGAATACTATATTTCAGGATTTATTAGTGAAAAACAAGGATCTGCTGAAATAATTAAACAAGATGATAAGTATGTACTAAAGATTAAAGGAATTAAAAATACAATTTATAAATTTAGTATTTCTAGTGATGATGGCAATACACTTAGATTTGAATATCAATTTGATAAAGAAGGAAAATTAATATTAAAACAAGTGGAAGAATTTAAATAAAAACTAGTTTTTACTAGTTTTTTTATTTATTATAATGTTATATAATTACAATAGGTGATTGTATGAATAATGAAATGGGGTATAAAGATTTATCTAACAAAGATACTGAAGTTATAATGAAATTATTTAAAACTGATGAAGATGGTTTAAATAAGAATGAAGTTAATAAAAGATTAGATGAATATGGTGAAAATATTGCTAATAATAGAAAAAAGAAAACACCATTACATTTTATATTTGAAGCATTAAAAGATAAATTTGTATTAATACTTATTCTTTTAGCAGTAATAGATTTTATTACTGATGATGCTGTTGGTGCTTTTATTATACTTGGTATTACTTTAATAAGTGTTATTATTAGATTTACTCAAGATTATTCTACATATAAATTCAATGAAAAATTAAAAGAACAAATAAGAATATTTACTGATGTAATAAGAGATGGTAAGCAGAAAGAAATTAGACAAGAAAAAGTTGTGTGTGGAGATATTATTACTTTAAGTGCTGGAAGTGTTATTCCTGCTGATTTATATTTATTTGAAAGTAAAGACCTTTTCATTAATCAATCTTCATTTACTGGAGAAAGTGATGCAGTTGAAAAGAATATTAATATTAAAAGTAATTCAGATGATCCAATTGAATTAAATAACATTTGCTTAATGGGATGTAATGTTATAAGTGGTCAAGGAAAAGGTGTTGTTATTAAAACAGGACTTAATACATTTATAGGTAATATGAATAAGAAAAAAGAAGTTGTTAAGGAAGAAACAGCTTTTGATAAAGGAATGAATCATATTACAGGATTATTAATTAAATGTATGGTTGTTATATGTATATTAGTATTTATAATATATGGATTAATAAGAAATAATTTAAACTCAGCTATATTATTTGCTTTATCAGTAGCAGTAGGTATTACACCTAGTATGTTGCCAATGATAGTAAATGTTAATTTAACTAAAGGTAGTAAATCATTAGCTAAAAAAAATACTTTAGTAAAGAGTATTAAATCAATTCAAAACTTAGGTTCTATGGATGTGTTATGTACTGATAAAACAGGAACTCTTACTAAAAATAGTATTGAACTTCAAAGATATATAAATGTTGATGGTGAAGAAGATGATTATGTACTTAAATGTGCTTATGTTAATAGTTTTTTAAGTACTGGATATAAAAATATTGTAGATAAAGCTATTATTCAATATGCTAAAAATCATAAAGTTGATATTTCTGATTTTAAAAAGATTGATGAAATACCTTTTGATTATATGAGAAAAAGATCTTCTATAGTTGTAACTCATAATGATAAATATAGGGTTATTGCTAAAGGGGCATTAGAAGAAATAATTAAAGTATGTGATATGGCTTTAGTTAAAGGAAAAGAAGTTAAAATAAATAGAAATATAATTGAGAGAGTTGAAAAGAAAGCAGAAGAACTTGCTAAACAAGGTATGCAAGTAATTGCACTTGCTCTTAAGCCTGAATATGAAGGTGTAGATGTGTATGATGCTGAAGATGAAGTAAACTTTACTTTGATTGGTTTAATAGCGTTTTTAGATCCACCTAAACCTTCTGCTCACATAACAATTAAAAAACTTAAAGAATATGGCGTTGATATTAAAATACTTACTGGAGATAATGCTTTTGCAACTAAGAGTATATGTACTGCTGTTGGTATTAAAAGCAAGATACTTACAGGGAAAGAAATAGAAGCACTAAATGATTATGAGCTTTCTAAAGTAGTAGAAGAAGTTGATATTTTTGCAAGAATGAATCCAATGCAAAAAAGAAGAGTAGTTTCAATGCTTAGAAAGAATGGACATACAGTTGGATATATGGGTGATGGTGTAAATGATGCTCCTGCATTAAATGTATCTGATGTTGGAATAAGTGTTGATGGTGGAACAGATATTGCTAAAGAATCAAGTGATATTATTCTTTTAGAACAAAATTTAGAAGTTATACATAATGGTGTGATTGAAGGAAGAAAAGTATATGGTAATATTTTAAAATACATGAAACTTGCTCTTAGCCAAGACTTTGGCGATGTATTTAGTATTTTAATAGCTAGTATATTCTTACCATTCTTACCATTATTACCAATACAAATGCTTATTCAAGATTTTATAGTTGAATTATCTCAAATAGGAATTCCTTATGATAATGTAGATGATAGTTTTATAAGACAAACTAAAAAATGGGATATTAAATCTTTAGGTAGATTTATGATAATATTTGGTATTATTTCATCTATTACAGATGTCGTTGCATTTATTATATTCTGGAATATATTTAAATATAATTCTATTGATATGCAAGCATATTTCCAAACAGCATGGTTTATAGAATGTATTGTTACTGAAACATTTATGATTTATTATATAAGAACAAATCATATTACTAAATCTAGACCAAGTAATGCATTAATAGTATTATCTTTATTAACTATTATCGCAACGATAATAGTGCCAATGGTATTAAGTTTTGCTAAAGGATTTAATTTTGTATTATTACCTGTTAATTACTATCTATACTTAGTTGGTTTTGTAGTATTATATGGAATAATAGCACAAATAGTAAAAAAACTATATATTAAAAAATATGGTGAATGGTTTTAATAATAAAAACAATTCTAATAATAGAATTGTTTTTTTAATAACTAATTCCTAGTATAGAAGTATGATTTATGCTATAACAATATTGAGGTATTTTAGTGAAAAAGACAAACATTCAAAGAAAACATAACAAACTAGATAAACGTTATAAAAAGTCAAATGCAACTAGTACTGAAGAAAATAGTACTACTGAAAATGTTACACAATAAAACTCTGATAAATATCAGAGTTTTTATTATCTAGTAACAAGTTTATTTATTAATTCTTTATCATCAAGTTTTTCATCTTCATGAAGCAATGTATAAAGATAAGCCATTCTTTCAAATTCAAAATTTTCTTTAAAACTTTGTTCAACTTCTTTTTGTTGAACTGATAATGCTTCATCAAACATTTTAATATATTCTGAAAGGTTATGTCTCATTCTTGTATCTGAATAAAAAGACATATAATAATCTCTTACTTCTTTTGGTGATACTTCAGTTACCTCAGATATTTCAGAATATTCATCAAAATATAATCCATCTTCTTCTTTTAACCAAGCTTTAGCTTTTTCTAAAACCTTGTCTAGATGAGCATATGGATATAAATAAGGTTGTGCATTAACACTTCTACTTAATAGTGGATGAATATATCCTCTATATAATCTAATTCCTGTTAATAGTTCTTTAAAAACTGATGAATCATATCCATGTTTATCATCTGCTGGTTCATGAAAAATTCTTTCAGCAAAAATAGGATATCTCAAAGTTTTACTATCAACTACTATTTTATAAAGTTTTCTTTCCTTTTCCATAATAATTTTCCCCCTTTGTAATTGGCGGTTATTATATCATAAGGTGTCTAAAAAGTCAATTTTATCTTTTGTTGACATAAATTATTTATGTTGGTACAATAAGGGCGAATTATGGGGTGATAGTATGGATAGAGAAGTAGAACATGCACAAAAATTAAGAAAGATATTTTTAGAAGAACGTAATAAACCATTTGTACAAAATGAATATTATAGTGTTGTTATGGGTATTTATTATGAATCATATGATAGTTATATTGTTACAACTGAAAATATGTATCTTGATGTGCCTTCTATTATGGAAGTTACAGAACGTGGTTTTTTTGGACCAAAGAAAGTTCGTAAGGAAGTAGTTCGTAAAGAACCTGTTGGTATATATGCAGTAAAAACTAAAAATGGTATATATGAAATGGTTACAGGCAAAAAATTATCTTTAACTGCAGGACCTAATACTTTACAATGCTTTGGAGTAAATAAATTAACTTACAATTGTTTAGATAGTGTTTCAAAAGATTTACAACTTCTTGAAAGTAAGCCACAGTGCAAAGCACAATACATTAAAGAACTATTAACTTTAAGTGAAAGAGTTAAAACATCTCGCCAATGTTTTGATGAATATGAAAGAGAAAAAAATAATAATCTTGATTATTTAAGAAGATATAAACTTCCAAATAATTAATATAAAGACTAGTTATTAAAACTAGTTTTATTATGTAAAAAATTATATAATATATTAGGAGGAAATATGAGTAAAATATTAGTTAGTTATTTTTCTGCAAGTGGAACAACAAAAGAAGTTGCAGAGAAGGTTGCAAATGTAGTAAAAGGTGATTTATTTGAAATAGAACCTAAAGAAAAATATACAAAAGAAGATTTAAATTGGATGGATAAGAATAGTAGATCATCTATTGAAATGAATGAAAATGTAAAACCAGATATATTAAATAGAGTATCTAATTTAAGTGATTATGATAAAGTAATAATAGGCTTTCCAATATGGTGGTATAAAGAACCAACAATAATTGATAAGTTTTTAGATGAAAATGATATGACTGGTAAACAAATATATGTTTTTGTAACAAGTGGTTCATCTTCAATTGATTCTACTTATGATAGTTTAAAAACAAATTATCCAAATTTAAATTTTGTAACTGGTAAGAGATTTAAATCAAATGTAAGTGATGAAGAAATTAATGAATTTATAAATCAATAGGAGATTGTAAATGAGTAACATTTATGATTTAAAAGTTAAAAATAGGAATGGTGAAGATATATCACTAAAAGATTATAAAGGAAAAGTATTAATAATTGTTAATACTGCTACTGGATGTGGATTTACACCACAATATGAAGGACTTGAAAAATTATATAAAAAGTATCATGATAAAGGACTTGAAATATTAGATTTTCCATGTAATCAATTTGGTAGTCAAGCTCCAGGAACAGATGACGAAATACATGAATTTTGTACTTTAAAATATAATACTTCTTTTGATCAATTTACAAAGATAGATGTTAATGGTGAAAATGAATTACCATTATATACATTTTTAAAAGATGCAATTGCTGAAGATGAAATAAGTGGTATGAAAAATAAGATGGCAATGAAAGCTGTTGAAAAGATAAGCAAAACTTGTAAGAAGAAAAATGATATTAAATGGAATTTTACTAAATTTTTAGTTGATAAAGATGGTAATGTAATAGGAAGATATTCTCCAACATTTAAACCAGAAGATATTGAAGAAAAAATTAAAGAATTAATTTAATTTGCTATTTACTTATAGTTTTTATGTGTTAGAATATACGTTGATATGGAGGAAATATGAAAAAATTATTAATTGTATTACTAGTATGCTTTTTATTAGTAGGTTGTGGAACTGCTAAAGGTGAGAAGAATGAACCAGTTAAAAATGAAACAGTAGCACCAGTTAAAAAAGAATCAGTGTTAGTATGCTCAAAGAAGTCAACTGCTTCTTCAATAGATTTTATTACTGAAATGTCATATTTATATGAAGGAGACGAATTAGTTAAATTAGGTGTTAGATATGTTTATGATTTATCACAATACACTGATGAACAAAGACAAGCTTTTGCTAATTATAAGATGTGTGAAACTGAAGGTGCAAAAGATACTTTAGGTTTAACAGATTGCCAAGAAAAACTAGAAGGAACTAATTATATTGTTTCTGGTATTTCAGAAAAATTTAGACAACAATCAACAGGTACATTAAAAGAAGTACATGCATCTTATGTAAAAGATGGTTGGGAATGTACAACTGAATAACTCAGATTATGTCTGAGTTTTTTTATGCATAATTATTTATTTCAAGACTTGATAATAATATAAAAATATTGTATTAAATATATAGAGGTGCTGATATGATAGGTATATGTGGAGCAGATTGTAGTAATTGTGATTTTTTAAAAAAATAATAAATGCAAAGGATGTAAAAATACAAATGGTTGTCCATTTGGAAAAAAATGTTTCATAGCAAACTATATAGAAGTTGGTGGAGAAGATAGTTTTAAAGAATTTAAAAAAGTATTAATTGATGAAATCAATTCTTTAAACACCGATGGAATGCCAAAGATAGATGAATTATATGCATTAAATGGTTCTATTGTTAATTTAGAATATATATTACCAAATGGTAAAAAAGTTAAATTTCTTGATGATAAAAGTATTTATTTAGGAAATCAGGTTGAATGTTTATTTGATGATGAAGTTAAAAAGTGTTATGGTATTGTTTGTGATATGAGTTTTATACTAATAAGTGAATTTGAAGAAAATGGAGTTAATCCAGAGATTGTTATTTATAAAAGGAGATAATTATTTTGAATATAGAAAGAGATTTATTTAAAAGATCAAGTGTAATTTTTGATAAACTTGAAAAATATGGTTTTAAAAAAGATAAAGATGGTTATACTTATGAAAAAGTATTTTTTGATAATGGTTTTAAAGCTATAGTAACAATTGATAAATCTGGAGTAGTAAACGGAAAAGTAATTGATTTACAATTTGGTGAAGAATATTTAGGCCTTAGAACTGAAATGAGTGGTTCATTTGCTAGTAAAGTTCGTAATGAATATATTAATATACTTAATGATATTAAAGATAATTGTTTTGATAAAAAATATTTTATATTTAATCAATCAAATAGAATAGTTAAGTTAATAAAGGAAAAATATAATGATGATCCAGAGTTTCTATGGGATAAATTAGAAGGTGCTGGTGTATTTAGAAATAAATCAAGTAAGAAATGGTATGGAATAATAATGAATATTGATTTATCTAAAATAGATGATGGATCTGGTGAAGTAGAAGTTATGAATGTTAAATTAAATAGGAATGAAATTCAAGGATTATTATATGAAAAAGGTTTCTATCCTGCTTATCATATGAATAAAAAAGATTGGATATCAATTATTCTTAATGATACGGTTAAAGATGAAATAATAATGATGTTAATTGAAGAATCTTATAACTTGGTTAGGTAGTGTTATGAAAGAAAGAATTGTTAAAAACGAAGAAAGATTAAATAGTGCATTAAGTAGTATAAAAAAATTAGAAGATGCTTTAAATGAATTTAAATCAAATAAAAAGAATATAGATTTATTAAATAAGTATTACGGAAGTAAAAATTGGTTTAAAGATAAAGAAGCATTTGAGAAGAATAAAATTAGTAATATTAAAGCTGGTGTATTAAGTGAAGATGCTGTATGGAATATGAATGAAGATATTTCTGAATTAATGGAAGAAATGACAAAAATAGTAGAAAATAAATAAAAGATACGTAAGTATCTTCTTTTTTTTATCTTGACAATTTTTGCTTAAAACTTTATTATATATAACCGATAATTATTGTTTAGGGGGGATTATGGTAAGGTTTTTAAAATTTTTGCTTTTATCTCTTTCAATTTTCTTAATATTTAATATTAATGTTAATGCAGAAGAAATAGAAGCAAGTAATGAAACAACGCCTGGTGAGCAAGTAACTGTTGAAGAAATTGAAAAACAAGATACTTCAGAAACAGAAGCTGTACCAACTGAGCCAGTTATTGAAGAATCAAATGCTACTGATACTAATGATATGGCAGAATCATTAACAAATGAAACATCAAATGATGAATCAAATACATCAGTAACTGAACCTTCAAATGAAACTACTCAAGTTGAACCAGCTATTGCAGAAGCAAACTCTACAAATGAAGATAGTAATTCTACAATGGTTTCAGAAGGAAATGCAACAGTTACAGATTCAGGAAAAGAAACAGTTTTAACAACTTATGAAAACCAAACAGCAAAAGTAATCATATCTAAAACAAATGAGAATGGTGAGTTAATTAGTGGGGCAAAACTTCAAATAGTTGATTCAAATGGTAATGTAGTAGTACCAGCTTGGATTAGCGATGATAAGCCTCATGAAGTTATGTTACCTAATGGTACATACAAATTACAAGAACTTGAAGCACCTGAAGGATATGTAATTGCTGAAGACGTTGAAATAATTGTTGATATTAAAATTCCTGATGTATATGCTGCTGTTGATGTTGATCCAGAATTATGTGATCACTATCAAGATGGTCAAGGCAATTATGGTGTAGTATTATACTATGTTGAAATTGGCGGCGTAAAACAAGAAGTATATTGTATCAACCAACAACTTGGAACACCAGATGGAACAGCTTATTTTGATGGCGAAATATTAGATACTGTTGATATAAGAAATTATACAAAACAAGAAGTAAATATTGATGCACATTATAATCAAGCAGTGATTGATATATCTGATCAAGATTTAGATAATCAAGAATTATATGATAAGCTAGTAGATATAATTTATCATAGGCATAAAGCAACTAGTTTATTTGCAGATTTATCTGAAACTGAAATTAGATATATAACAGAATTAGCTCTTAAAAATTATACTAATACTGGACTTACTGAAGTTCAAAGAATTGAAAAAGATAAAGTTCCAACAAATTATGATAAATATAATTTTTATGAAACAACAGATGGTAAATATATTTGGTATTTATATCCAATGTATAGATCATTTGTTTATCTACCAGATGCTCCATTAGGAGAAAGTATTTTTACAACAAATGTTGGCGAAGGAAATGCTTTTGGAAATTTAGCAAGACACTGGAGTCTAGGACATAATGCTAATACTAATGAGACTATGAGAGATAAAGTTGCTAGATATTATGAATTATTTCAATATCTAGTTGGCGATGATAATAACGATGGTTTAGCTGATCATCCAAGTGATATGAATTTATATATTTATTCAACTGAAACATTACATAAATATATATATAAAGGAGTAGAATATTCTGAACCATATCAAAACTTGCTTGGTGTTACAGGTTATTTTGAAGAAGTACAAGAAATTCAAAAAGAACAAAATGTAACAATGGTAGATAAATATAGTACTGAAAAAAGAGACATTACAGTTCAAAAAGTATGGGATGATAAAGAAAATTATAATAATAAAAGACCAAAGAATGTAACAATTGAATTATATGCAGACAATCAATTAATTGATACAGTTGAATTAAATGATACACTTGACTGGACATATACATGGACTGATTTAGATGTTTATAAAGAAGGTAGTAAAATTATTTATACTATTAAAGAATCAGAGGTACCAGAATATGATGTTGAAATAACTGGTGATATGGATACAGTATTTATTGTAACTAATTCATATTATGGAACAGGTGGAGATGTACCTCCAAGTGAAAATCCTAAAACAGCTGATAGTATTTATACTTATATAGCTATGTTATTAATTAGTTTAATGGGATTAACTATATTTACAAAATCTTATGTTAAAAATAACTTATAGTTTAAAACTATAAGTTTTTTTATTATAATAATGAAAAAGGAGTAACTACATGAACAAAAATATAATAAAACTATTCTTATTATCAATAATCTTATTAATAATATCTAGTATTGTAATATTAAAATATGGTAATGAATATGAAATGAGTTTTAGTATTAGAACTAGAAATATTGAGTCTATTACTGAAGATAATAGAACAGGTGCTATTGAGATAATTGATAAAAGAAAAGTAGATGATGTTTATTATGTTAGAATAAAAGCTATTAAACCTGGTAGAGCTGAAATAATAGTTAATTATGGTGATTATGGTGAAATTAGGTCCTTTTATATTCATAAATCACTTGTAATAACTGATAATGGTTATTTTGGTAAATCTAATTGTTCAGAAGTTATTCCTATATCTATATCAATAATATTAATATATGGATTAATTTTATTGATTAAAAAATATAAAAATAGTATAAATGATAATTTATATCAATATAAAAATGTGGCTTATTTAGGTATTATAATTTTCATATTATTTTTTATTCTAAGTAATATAATGAGTATTTTTAATTATCAAGGTGTATATGATACAATTAGTAATACTATCAATTCTGTTTCTGCAGTTTCAATATATTTATTACCAATAGCATTTGTTACATTTTTATTAGTAACAATAAGTAATATAAATCTAATTCGTAAAGAAGGCTTTTCATTAAGAAATTTATTAGGATTATTCTTAGGTATATTTTTATGTTTATCTACATTTATACCTGATACTACATATAAAATATTAATGAAAGCACAAATAGTAAATATATATAATTTAAATGGTCCAGGACCATATATTTATAATTTTATAGAAGCAATTATATATTTAACTATTTCTTATTTAGAATGTATTTTAATAGGGACAATTATAATAGCTATTAAATCTGTTAAAAGAAAGATTAAATATAATAAAGATTATATTATTATATTAGGATGTCAGATAAGAAAAGATGGATCTTTAACACCATTATTAAAGGGTAGAGTAGATAGAGCAATAGAATTTAGAAATGAACAATTAAAAAATAATAATAAAGATTTAATATTTATTCCATCTGGTGGAAAAGGTGAAGATGAAGTTATTTCTGAAGCTGAAGCTATGAAAAATTATTTAATAAAAAATGGTATTAATTCTAAAAATATATTAGTAGAAGATAAATCTAAGAATACTTATGAAAATATTAAATTTTCAAATAAATTAATTAAAAATAAAAAAGCTAATATAGCTTTTTCTACTACAAATTATCATGTTTTTAGAGCTGGATTAATAGCAAGTGAACAAGGATTGAAATTAGAAGGAATAGGTAGTAAAACAAAAGCATATTTTTGGATTAATGCATTTATTAGAGAGTTTATAGGTACATTATATTCTGAAAAGAAAAAACATATAATTGTATTCATAATGATTGCACTTGCATTAATAATAATGATTACAATTACTTACTTTGCAAATAATTTATAAAAATTTTATCATTAATAATTAATAAAAATAAGTTTTAAACTTATTTTTATTATGGTAGAATAATTAATATTAGGTGATATATATGAAATTACAAACATTAAATGAAAATCAAATAATAGTGACATTAATATCACTATCATTATTACTTTTATTTTCAACAATATTTGGTAATTTATTAGAAAAGATAAAGGGTCCAAGAGTAGTTGGTGAAATATTAGGGGGAATGATTTTAGGAGGAAGTTGCTTATTCAACAAATATTATTAATATTGAGTTTTTTACAGTATTAATATTAACAACAATGCTTTCTTCAATGATAGCAGGATATTTTTTAAGATATCAACAAAAGAAGAATAATAAAGTATTTGATAGTCTTTAATGGAGGCAAATATGTTAATAGCTAAATTATATATAACATTATTAGGACCAGTTCTTGCTGGTATATCTAATTCAATTTTTTGTAAATCTAATTCTTTTAAAAAATTAAAAGTTCCAATGGATTTTAATAAGAAATTTATTGATAATAAAAGAATATTTGGAGATAATAAAACTTGGAAAGGTTTTATTGGATATATAATTTTAAATATAATATTTTCTATATTGATTGGATTTATATGGAAAATAACTAAATTAGAATATCTTAATTTCTTTTATATAAATCATGAAAATAATATTTTATTTAATATATTAATTGGATTTCTACTTGGTTTATTTTATGCATTATTTGAATTACCTAATAGTTTTATAAAAAGAAGACTTGATATTAAACCTGGCAAAACTATTAGTGGTTTTAAAAAAATATTTTTTATTATATTAGATCAAGCTGATTCAGTTTTTGGAATTGCTTTAGTAGTTTGGATGTTTTATCCAATAGGCATTAAAATATACTTATTATTTATTTTACTTGGTACAGTAACTCATTTATTAATAAATATATTATTGTATTTATTGCATCTTAGAAAAAATATGTTTTAGGGGGAATTGTTATGATAGTTAGTTTTAATGATAAAAAGAATACAAATATGGTTGGTAATAAAGCAAAGTTTCTTATTGAAATGAAAGATGCTGGATTTAATGTTCCAGATGGTTTTGTAGTAGATAGTGATACTTATCAAAGTGAGATTGAATATAATAAAATTGATGGTGAGATTGAAAAATATTTGAAAAAACTTAATAAAGATAATATTTCTGAAATTAGTAGTGAAATATCATCACTATTTGATTCTTTTGATTTTTCTAAAAAAACTAAAGAAGACATAATAAGTAGAATTAGTGATAACAAAAAATATGCTGTTAGAAGTAGTGGTACTAAAGAAGACTTAGATAATTATTCGTTTGCTGGTCAATATGAAACTTTTTTGAATGTTAAAAAATCTAGTATTATTAGAAAGATTATTGATTGTTATAAATCTATGTTTTCTGAAGTTATTTTAAGTTATTTTGTAAATAATAATATTTCAGTTGATTATTTAAAAATGAGTGTTATTGTTCAAGAAATGGTTCCAAGTGAATATAGTGGAATTTGTTTTACTGTTGATCCAGTTTCTGGTAATGATAAAACTATGCTAATTGAAGTAGGTGAAGGTTTAGGAGAAAATATAGTTAGTGGCCAAAATAAACCTGAACAGTATTATTACAATTGGTATAATGAAGAGTTAAAGGAAAATGATAATCATTATCTAAATGAAAAAATGGTTAAAAAAATAGGTGATGAATTTTATAAAATAATGCAATTCTTTGGTTATCCATGTGATATAGAATTTGCTATTGTTAAAAATGAATTATTTATTCTTCAAGCTAGAAAAATAACTAAGATAGAATATCAAGGATATAATTATATATGGAGTACTGCTGATTTTAAAGATGGAGGAGTATCTGCAACAGTATGTACACCATATATGTGGAGTTTATATGAATATATATGGGAATATGTACTTAGAAAATTTATATTAGATTCTAAGATATTAAATGAACTTGAATTACCTTCTAAATTGGGTGATATGTTCTATGGAAGATGTTATTGGAATTTATCTGCTGTTAAAAAAGCTATGAGTAAAGTAGTTGGATATAAAGAAAGAGATTTTGATAATGAATATGGTATTACTCCAACTTATGAAGGTGATGGAAAAACTACAGGTGTTAATCTAATAAGTTTAATAGATATAGCTAGAATGGCTTTAGCACAAAATAAAATAGTTAAAACTCGTGAAAAAAATGCACAAAAATATAAAGATGATTTATTATTTAAGTATTTTTATTATAAAGGTTTATATGATACAGAAAGTATTTTAAATATTAAGGATACATGGAAGAAGCTTACACATGATGATTATTTACAAAGTGAATCAACTTATTTCTGGCAAATATTTATTAATACAATACATCAATCATTACAAAAAGATAATTTATTAAAATATATAGATGAATCAGATTATTTAGTATTAATTAGTAATATAGAAGATATTTCTCACTTATTACCATTTTATGAAATGTGGGATGTATCTAGAAATATAAGAAATAATAGTGATTGTTTTAAATATTGGAAAAATACTAATATTAAAAATATAGTTGATGATATAAAAAATAATAAATGTAATTATGAGTTTGATAGAGTTAGAAGTGTAATAAATGTATATGGATATCATTCTGATAAAGAACTTGATGTAACATATCCATGCTATTACGAAGATATTGAACCAATTGTTACAAATATTAGAGATTTATCTTTATTAGATGATTCATATTCACCAAGAGAAGATCAAATTAAAGGTAAAGAATTATATGAAAAGAAATTAAAGAATATTAAAAGAAAAATTGGTGAAGGAAATTATAAAGATCTTGAAAAGAAAATTGTTAAAATTAGAAAAATGTTATGGTGGAGAGAAGAATTTAGAGATGTCTCTACTAGATTTTATTATCTAATTAGAATTTATACTATTAAACTTGCCGAAGAGTTAGTTAAAGAAAAACAAATTAGTGAAGCAAATGATATTTGGTTCTTAAAAGTTGCTGATATATGGAAATATTTAGATGGTGAATTAGATAGTGATGATATTAATATAATTATTGAAAAAAATAAAAAGTATTATAATGCATATCGTAATTATATGAGTGAAAATGAAATAGGCTCTATGTTTAGTGGTGAAACTAGCGTTAAAAAATCTAATATGAAAGGACTAGGAGCTAATAATGGTATTGTTACAGGAGTAGCAAGAGTAATAGAATCATTTGATGAAATAGATAGATTACAAGAAGGAGATATACTAGTAACTAAGTTTACTGATACTGGATGGACACCAAAGTTTGCAATACTTTCAGGTATTGTTACTGAATTTGGTGGTGTTTTATGTCATGCTGCAATTGTTTCAAGAGAATATGGAATACCTGCTATTGTAAGTTGTACAGGTATAATGAATGAAATTAAAGATGGAGAAATAATAACTATTAATGGAACAACAGGAGAAATAAAGAAAGGAAAATAACATGCTAAAGAGACTATATGTTTATTACAAAGAAAGATATCCAATTTTTGCAAGAATATTACTTGGAATAATAGTCTTTGGTGAAATATATTTTATAGTTTTATTAAATCAAGGTGTTACTAAGTTTAATATTGGTTTACAAGAATTTATTGGTGGATACACCGTATTTGCATTTTTATTATGGCTAAGAGTAGCAGATGATTTAAAAGATTATGAAACTGATAAAAGATTATTTCCAGATAGACCTCTTCCTAGTGGTAGAGTTAAAATAAGTGATGTAGTTATTTCTTGTGCTATATTTGAAGTAATAGCAATAGTTTTAAACTATTTATATATGCCTAATTTTATCTTTTTTATAGTTTTATATGTATATGGATATTTAATGAGCAAATGGTTTTTTCAACGTAGTAAAATACAACCTAGTTTACCACTTGCATTAATAACACATAATCCTGTTCAAATGATAGTTAATCTTTATATTATTAGTTTTACTGTTATTAAATATAATTTAGATTTTATAAATTTAACAACTATTATGACATTATTTACTTTATATTTTCCAGCTCTAATATGGGAAGTATCTCGTAAGATTAAGAATCCAAAAAAAGAAAATGATTATACAACATATTCAAAGTTATTTGGATATAAAAGAGCAACTAGATTTGTTTTAATAGTGACTATTATGGATATTATTACGAATTTTATATTAGTATGGAATTTAAGTAAATTATCAGTAGTTGTATTATTTATTCTAGTATCATGGATGACATATAAATTTATAGATTATATGATGGATCCAACTAGATATGAAATTGTATCTAAGGTTGAAATATATACATATTTACAAGAAAGTACTATGTTACTTACTGTAATAGTTTATTTATTGGTAGGTAAGATTTAATGAAAGCTCAAAACTTAAAAATTTTAAAGGAAAATGGTATTAATGTTCCTGATTTTGATGTGATTGAATGGGATAATAGATATGGAAAAATAGACTATAAAAAATATCATGGAAAGTATGCTATTAGAAGTTCATCATATTTAGAAGATGGGGATGTAAATAGTTTTGCTGGTCAATTTGATACATATTTAAATATTAAACCAAGAGAAATAGAAAAATATGTTAGAAAGTGTTTTAATTCTGTAAATAATTCTAATATTAAAGAATATATCAAAGGTAAAAGAATTAATGATACAGATATTAAAATGGATGTTATAGTACAAAAGATGGTTAATAGTAAACTATCTGGTGTTTTATTTACTAGTAATCCTCAAGGTTTATTAAATGAAACAGTTATTGTAGTTGGAAAAGGACTTGGCAATAATGTTGTTGAAGATAAAATAGATACTACTACATATTATTATAATAATAGTGATAACATTTATTATTATGAAGGTAAAAAAGATTTATTGAATAGTGATTTAATAAATAAATTAATAGATATTTCAAAAGATATAAAAGAAATACTTGGTGAATATTTAGATATTGAGTTTGGTATAGAAAATGGTAATATTTATATACTTCAAGCTAGAAAAATAACTACTATCGATACTAAGAGTCCTTTAATACTTGATAATAGTAATATTGTAGAAAGTTATCCTGGTGTTAGTTTACCTTTAACAATATCTTTTGTTAATTTTGTTTATAGTGGAATATTCAAAGCAGAAGCATATCGTTTGAGTAAAAATAAAAAACTAGTTGAAAGTGTTAATGATAAATTTAAAAACATGGTTGGTAGTTGTAATGGAAGGTTGTACTATAAAATATCCAACTGGTATACTTTAATTAAATTTTTGCCATTTAGTAAAAGAATAATACCTATATGGCAAGATATGTTAGGTGTTAAAAATAAAAGTTATAATGATGAAAAATTAAAAATACCATTTTTTACTAGGATTAAAACTTATATTAATACATTCTTGGAACTTAAAAGAGTTCCTAAAAATATGGATTATTTAAATAATAAGTTTATTGAAATAAATGATTATTATAATAACCATTTTAATAATAATCTTAGTAATAAAGAAATTATTAAATTATATAATAAATTAAAAAAAGACATACTTAGTATGTGGGATATTACTCTTGTAAATGATTTATATTCTTTCATATTTACTGGTATATTAAAGAAAAGATTAAAAAAGAAAAAACTTAGTGAAGATAAAATAAATGAATATATATCTGGTATTAGTAATTTAGAAAGTTTAAAGCCAATTAAAACTTTAATAGATATTTCATATAATAAAAATAATATGTCTCATTCTGAATTTGTTAAAGCAAAAGAAGAATATATTAAATTATATGGTGATAGAAACTTAGAAGAATTAAAATTAGAAAGTATGACTTTTAGAACTAATCCTAAACTTTTAGATAAGAAAATAAATGAATATCGTAAAGATATGGATAAGTTAGAAAAAATATATAATGATTTAAATAAAGAAGATAGTGTTGAAATTCATGAAGATTTAATTACTAAGTTTATATCTAAAAGAGCGATGCTTGGTATTAAGAATAGAGAAATATCTAGATTAAATAGATGTAGAATATATGGTATGGTTAGAAGTATGTTCTTAGTATTTGGTAGTAATTTAGTAAAAACTAGAAAACTATCTAAAAGAGAAGATATATTTTATTTAACATTAGATGAATTATTTAATAATGAAAAATATAATTTAAAAGAATTAGTTAAAAATAGAAAAAGTGATTATAAATTATTTTATGAATTACCTAATTATTCTAGATTAATATTTAGTAAAAATGAATTTGATAAACATCATAAATCTATTAATTGTATTGATAAAGAAATAGAAAGTGATAAATTACAAGGCATATCATCATCTAGTGGTATATGCGAAGGAGAAGCGCTCGTAATTGAAGATATTAATGAAAAATATGATGTTAAAGATAAAATATTAGTTACTAAAATGACTGATCCTGGATGGGTGTTTTTAATAGCATCTTCTAAAGGAATTATATCTGAAAAGGGATCACTTCTTTCACATACAGCTATTATATCTCGTGAACTTAATATTCCTTTTATAGTGGGAGTAGATAATGCTACTACTTGTATTAATACAGGGGATTATATAAGAATGAATGCTAATAATGGTAAAATTAAAATATTAAAAAGGAGTAAAAAGAAAAAATGAAATGTATAAAATTTAATAAAGAAGATAATTATATAGAAGATTTTTTATCTTTACCTAAAAAATTATATACAAAACTAGATAATATGGAAGACCCTAATACCATGAAATCTTTATTACTTGGTAAACATCCTTTAAGTCATGATTTTAAACTTAGTAAGTTTCTTATTTATGATGAAGATGATGTAGTAGGTAGATTTATAATTACTGAATATCCTGATGATAAAAAGGTTTGTTATATAGGTTTTTTTGAATGCATAGATGATGAAGAAGTATCTAAGTTTTTATTTGATAAAGCTAGTTCTTTTGCTAAGAAAAAAGGTTATAAGAAATTAGTAGGGCCAGTGGATGCATCTTTCTGGATTAAGTATCGTTTAAAGATAAATAAGTTTGAAAGACCATATACTGGAGAACCATATAATTTAGAATATTATTATAAATTATTTACTAAGAATAAATTTAAAGTGTGTGATCATTATACTTCTCAAGTATATGAAAGAGTAGATGAAACATATTCTAATGTTAAGTTTACTGAGCACTATGAAGAATTTAAAAAATTAGGTTATGAAATCATAAAACCAAAGATTAGTGATTTTACTAAGTGTATGAAAGAATTGTATGATATGATTACTGTTTTATATAGTGATTTTCCTGTATTTAAAATGTTAAAGAAAAAAGATTTTTTAGAATTATATAAATCATATGAAAAGATTATTAATATGGATATGGTTAGAATGGCATATTTTAAGGGTAAACCAGTTGGTTTTTATATAAGTATTCCTAATTATAATAATATTGTTTATCATTTGAATTTAATAAACATTTTAAAAGTTCTTAAATTAAGAAAGAAACCAAAAGGATATGTAATGCTATATATGGGAGTTGATAGCGAACATCATGGTCTTGGAAAAGCACTTGTATATTCAATAGTTGAAGAATTAAAGAAAAGTAATTTACCAAGTATAGGTGCTTTAGCACATGATGGCAAGATTAATCAAAATTATGCTAGTGAAGTTATTAATTCAAGATATGAATATGTATTATTAGAAAGGAAATTATAATATGCAATTAAAAAGAATTATTAAAAGAGACTATAGCAAATGGTATGATGAACCATATATTTATGAAAAAGTTAATGATAAATATGAACCAATAACTTATGGAAAGTTTTTTGAAAGTGTTTTAGGAATAGCAAAGTATTTGATTGATAATGGTTATAAAAATAAAAATATAATGATTATTAGTGAAAATAGTATTAGATTAATGGAGTTTGATTTAGCAGTATCTTTCTATGTAGGCGTATGTGCTGTTGTTAGTAAAGAATGGAAGAAAAATGATTTAATAGATGGTATTAAAGAATTAAAAGCAGACTTATTAATATATTCAGATAAATATAAAGATATGGTCAAAGAAGTAGAAAAAGAAACTAAAATAAAAACTCTTAATATGAATAGTGTTCATGAAAAGTTTAATAAAGAATTATTAGATTTAAAGATAAAAAAATATGATAGAACTGCTAAAATAGTATTTTCTTCTGGAACGACAGGTAAATCTAAAGCAGTTAAATTGTCTCTTAAAAATATTTATGCTGGATATAATTCATTATATAGAAGATGTCAGTTTAATCATGATGATGTTTCTTACTTATTTTTACCACTTAATCATACATATGCTAATGTATATAATTTTATGTACTCTTTAGTAGCTGGTTTTAGATTATATTTAGCTAGTTCTACTGCTAATATTGGTAAAGAATTATTAGAGACAAATCCAACTATATTCTGTGCTGTACCACTTGTATATAATAATTTATTACAAGCATATGGTGATAATATTAATATTGCATTTGGAAAAAATATTAAATATTTATTTTGCGGTGGTGCAGCAATGTCTAAAGAAACTAGAAAAATTTATAAAGATAAAGGTCTTTGTTTAATGCAAGCATATGCTTTATCTGAAACAGCATCATCTTTAGCAATTGCTTATCCATTTAAAGATGATTTAGAAAGTTCAGGTACTATATTTGAAGATATGGATGTAAAAGTAGATAATCCAGATGAAAATGGAGTAGGAGAAATAATAGTAAAAGGTGATAGTGTATTTTTAGGATATACAGATAAAACATTAACTGAGAAAGTGTTTGATAAAGATGGATACTTTCACACAGGTGATTTAGGATATATTAAAAATAATAATATTTATCTTAAAGGTCGTAAGAAAAAGATGCTTCTTACAAGCAATGGAGAAAATGTAATGGCTGAATCTATTGAGAATGCTATTAAATCTAAAAATGAAAATATTAATGATGTTAAAGCTTATGTTGAAAAAGATCAAATAGTTGTTAATATTTATCTAAAAAAAGAAATAGATGTAGATAGTATTATTAAAGAATATAATAGTGAATGTCCAAAATATGAAAGAGTTAAAGATTATAAAATTTTTATAGATTCAATTGATAATAGATTGAAGCAATAAAAATATGATATAATTTATTTGGAGGTAGGAATATGGATATTAAAAAAGAAATTAACAAGATTGTTGACAAAGTTAAAAATGATAAAGCCTTTGCCAGTAAATTTAAGAAAGATCCAATTAAAGCTGTTGAAGAAATAATTGGAATTGATTTACCTGATGATAAAATAAAAGAAGTAGTTAAGACTGTTAAAGTTAAACTTAAACTAGATGAAACAGGATTAACTGATAAAATTGGAAAATTATTTAAATAAAAAAGCATTTTAATGCTTTTTTTATTGATTAAAAATAAATAATAATATATACTTATTTGGTACTAGTTAACCTACACATCCTAGTATAAAAAAGGGAAGGAGAGTTTATATGAATAATGTGTTATTAATTTTCATTAATATAATTGTTACATTTACAATGGTTGTATTAATTGAAAAAATATTTAAAAAAGAAGGACTTTATGTTTGGACCGCTATTGCATTAATAATGGCAAACATATTAGAATGTCAAACTGTTAGTTTATTTAATGGCTTTACATCTACATGTGGGAATGTATTATTTGCATCAGTTTTCTTAGCAACAGATATTATAAGTGAAAAGTATGGCTCTAAATATAGTAAACATGCTATTAAACTTGCTGTATTTGCAATGATATCATTTACTATAATAATGCAAATAGGTTTATTGTTTACTCCTGATGTAACAGATTTTGCACATGATTCAATGGTAACTTTATTTAGTTTAAATTTAAGAATAAGTATATCTAGTATTATAATGTTTTATATTAGTAATAATTTAGATATTTTCTTATTTGAAAAGATTAAAAAGAAATTACCTAAACAATTATGGGTAAGAAATAATGTAGCAACAATCATATCTAATGTACTTGAAAATTATTTCTTTATTTTCTTTGCATTTGTAGGTATTTATGATATTCCAACTATGCTAAATATTGCTACTACAATATCTGCTGTTGAGATAGTTATTGCATTATTTGATACACCATTTTTATATTTATCAAAGAAACTAAGTTAAACTTAGTTTTTTTATGATATAATAATTTTAATAGGAAGTGATAATATGAAACTAGAAATTAAAGAAAGAGGAAGTTCTTATGTATATGATGAATATTTATATATAATGTCTAAATATGATTCATTAGTTAAAAATCCTCATATGAAAGTTCATAGATTAAGTAAAGATGCAATTAGATTAGGAACAATATCATTAATATTATTTATTGTATTTTTAGTATTATCTATATTAGATAGTTCATATAAATTACATACATATTTATGTATATTTTCTGGATTTTTAGTTTTATTAAGTCTTTTATATCATTTTATGATTATTAAGAGAATTAAAGCATTTATGAATGTTAAAGGTACTATTACTGTTACATTTGATGAAGATCATATTGAATATAAAACAAGTGAGCATACATATAAGATTAAATGGAAAGATGTTAAATATATAACTATTAATGAATATACAGTATGTTTTATACCAAAAGATATTAAAAAGATATTACTTGCTATTAATATAAAATATAAAAAAGATATATTGAAATATGTAAAGGAAATAGGTAAAGCTGATTTAATTATAGACAACACTAAAAAGAAGTAAAAAATATAAGCCACAAAATTGTGGCTTTTTTATTTACGTGAAATTTACACAATTTTAAAAAATAAGTATTTACAAACACCTATAAAAATAGTAATATAGTGGTAGGAAGTGAAACAAAGTGGTAGAAAGTGGGGTGTTTGAATCATGTTAATGGGTGAATTTCATCACAATTTAGATGAAAAATCAAGATTAATAATTCCTTCTAAGTTCCGTAGTGAACTAGGGGAAAGATTCATCATCACAAAAGGACTTGATAAATGCTTATTTGTTTATTCCGAAGTTGAATGGAATAAAATAATGCAAAAAGTAAGTTCATTACAATTTACCAAAAAGAATGTAAGAGCTTTTGAGCGTACATTCATTGGTGGAGCTTCTCAAATTGAATTCGATAAACAAGGTCGAATTAATATTACCTCACCGTTAGTTCATTACGCCGGTATTAACAAAGAGTGTGTTATTATCGGCGTGAATGAACGACTAGAAATTTGGAGCTTAGAAGAATTTAATAGATATATGAAAGAGAATGAAGAATCTTTAGAAGAAATAACTGAAGATATATTCGATAGTCCATATGAAGCATAAAAGTGTATTATTTAATGAGGTAATAGAATACTTAAATGTGTCAGAGGGTAAAACTTATATAGATGCTACTGTAGGATATGCAGGGCACTCAGGCGAGATTCTTAGGAAATTGAATAAAAAGGGGTTCCTTTTCGCCTTTGATCAAGATGAAGAAGCAATTAATTATTCAAATAAAAAATTATCAGAGATTGCTGATAATTTTAAAATAATTAAAAGCAACTTCAAAGATATGAAAAAATATATTAATACTGAAGTAGATGGAATTCTATTTGATCTAGGTGTATCTAGTCCTCAACTTGATGAAGCAGAAAGAGGATTTAGCTTCCATAAAGATGCACCACTTGATATGAGAATGGATAGATCAAGTGACTTCAGCGCTAAGAATGTTGTAAATGAATATAGTTATGAAAAATTAGTAGATATATTTTATAGATTTGGCGAAGAAGATTATGCAAAACCTATAGCTAAAGGAATTATTTCAAACAGACCTATTAATACCACTTTAGAACTTGTTGAAGTAATTAAAAATAGTGTTCCAATGAGCTATAGAAATAATCATCATCCAGCTAGAAAAGTATTTCAAGCTATAAGAATAGAAGTAAATCATGAATTGGATATATTAGAACAATCTTTAAGAGATGCATTTGATTTATTAAAAGTTGGAGGAAGACTTGAAGTAATTTCATTTCATTCATTAGAAGATAAGATTGTAGCTAAAGTATTTAAAGATTTATGTAGTGATGATGATAGTGTTAAACACTTGCCAATAGTTCCAGAAGATAAAAAGGCTAGAGCTAAAAAAATAATTAAGATAACTCCTTCAAGTGAAGAGCTTGAAGATAATAATAGAAGTAGAAGTTCAAAATTAAGAGTAATTGAGAGGATAAGATGAAAAGAACAAAGTATGTAAAATTAAGAGGAGAGAAATTTTTAACAGCTATGATCGTTATATTTGTAGTTGGATTTTTCCTTGTAAGTTTTGTTGGAAAAGCTATGATTCAATCATCAAACTCAGAACTTCAAAGATTAAAATCTAAAATAAACTCTCAAAATGAAATGAATGCAAGTATTCAAATGAAAATTAATGAACTTGCATCTCTTGATAATGCATTAGAAGTTGCAGATACCTTTGGTTTGGAGTATAATAATAGTAATATTAGAGTAGTTTCTGAATAGAGGTGTATACATGAAGAAAATAAAAACAATTAAAATAAATAGCATATTTATTTTTTGTGTTGTTTTTATTTTTTTGTGTCTTATTGTAAGACTTATTTATGTTGGAACAGGTAATATAAAAGTAAATGGTTCAACTTTAGAAGAATTTGCTTCTTCAAGACAAACTGTTAAAAAGACTATACATGCTACTAGAGGAAGCATATATTCTGCTGGTGGAGAGGTACTTGCTAAAGACGTTAATAGTTATACAGTAATAGCATATTTATCTCCATCTAGAACAAAAGATATGGCTCATCCACATCATGTAATTGATAAAGAAACAACTGCTAAAACTTTAAGCCCATTAATTAATATGAGTGAGAAGAGAATAATGGAAATATTAAATACTCAAGTTGATTCTTGTGATGAATATCATAATTGTACTAAAGTTAGTCCATATCAAGTTGAATTAGGGCCTGGTGGAAGAGGAATAACAGAACTATTAAAAGAACAAATAGAAGATTTAGGGTTACCTGGAATAGATTTTGTTGGTAGTACTAAAAGATATTATCCTAATGGTAATTTTTTATCATATATATTAGGTTATGTTAAAAAAGACGAATCTACTGGAGCTAGTTATGGTGAAATGGGTAGTGAACTATATTTTAATGATGAATTAAGTGGTGAAAATGGTTATATTGAATATCAAAGTGATTTACAAGGATATCAAATAACTAATGCACCTGCTGTAGAAAAGAAGCAAATAAGTGGAAATGATATTTATTTAACTATAGATGATAATGTTCAAATATATGCTCAACAAGCTGCTAATACTCTTGCTTTATCTAAACCTGAATGGGCTATAGTAGGAGTAATGGATGCTAAAACAGGAGCTATTCTTGGAGTTGGAACAACACCAAGTTTTAATAATAATACATTAGAAATAAAATCTTATTATGATCCTTTTGTATCTTATACATATGAGCCTGGATCTACTATGAAAATATTTAGTTTCCTAGCTGCTATGGAAAATGGAAAATATAATGGAAAAGCTACTTATCAAAGTGGTCGTATAAAAGTAGATGATGCTACTATTAAAGACTGGAATGGTTATGGATGGGGAACAATTACATACGATGAGGGTTTTATGGGTTCTTCTAACGTAGCAGCTACTAAATTAGGTTTAAGTGTAGGAAGAGCTAAATTAAAAGATTTTTATACTAACTTAGGATTTGGTCAAAAGACTGATATTACTTTGCCTAATGAACAAGCTGGTGTTGTGGATTTTAGATATGGTACAGAAATAGCAAGTGCATCATTCGGACAAGGTATTTCTGTAACTGCAATTCAAATGATGCAAGCTTTAACAGTATTAGCAAATAAAGGGGTTATGATAAAACCATATTTAGTTTCTAAAATAGTAAATGGTGAAACTGGTGAAGTAATTAGTACTGGAGAAAGAACCGAAGTAAGAAAAATTGCATCAGAAGAAAATGTTAATCATATGATTGATTTGATGCGTGGTGTTGTTGATGGTAGAGCAAGAATGTCTACTGGAACAAAATATAGAGTTAAAGGATATGATTTAATTGGTAAAACTGGTACAGCAGAAATTGCTTCATCAGAAGGTGGTTATTTAAAGAGTACTTATGTTAGAAGCTTTGCTGGTTTATTCCCAGGCAAGGACCCTCAAGTAATAGTTTATGTAGCAGCATCTAGAATGAATAGTTCAAAATATATTTATACTGCTGTTAAAGATTTAGTTAAAGATGTAGGAACCTATTTAAATATATATGGTGAAGATGGACAAGTTAATGAATTTGAAGATGTTGTTAAACTTGAGTCATATATAAATAAAAATACTGAAGAAGTTAAAACTAAATTAGAGGAAAGCAAATTAAAACCAATTGTTCTTGGATCGGGAACTAAAATAATAAAACAATATCCAGAAAGTTCTACAAGTTTAAATTTAAATAGTAAAGTATTCTTACTTACTAATGATAGTGAATATAAGATGCCTAATATAAAAGGATGGTCTAGAAATGAAGTATCAACTCTTGCTGGATTATTGAATCTTAATACATCATTTGTTGGATATGGATATGTAGTTAATAGTTCTATTAGCGAAGGTTCTGTAGTAAATGGTGGTACTCTTGAAGTAGAACTTGAAGTTAAATATAAAAAAGAAGAAGAAACAAACTCTACTAAAGAAGATAAGAAGAAGCAATAATTATTGATAATTAATTAATTTATAGATATAATTAATTACAGGAGGAATATTTATGTGGCGTGATATTTTATATTTAGTAGTAGGTATCATTGGTGGATTAATAGCTGGATTTTTTATAGCTAAACATATGTTTCAAAAACAATTAAAAGAAAATCCACCAATTAGTGAAGAAATGATAAAAACTTTAATGAGAGGAATGGGTAGACAACCTAGTCAAAAACAAGTTAATCAATTAATGAAACAAATGCAAAAATATCAATAGAAATATTGATATTTTTGAAAGGAGTTTAATATGAATTATTTTTTACATCATTTGCATACTGTAAATGCTCATAGGTTTGAAGTATTTAGATTATGTTGTAAGTGTGGATTTATATGGAGAGGGCTTACTCATGATTTATCTAAATATTCATTTGAAGAATTCCATGAATCAGTTAAATATTATAAGAAGTCTAAAGGCAAATATAGCCCTTTATTAGCAGCTAAAAACATAGAAGGGTATTCTAAAGCATGGTTACATCATTTTGGACGTAATAAGCATCATTTTGAATATTGGTATGATTATGCAGCACCAACAAAAACTCCTATAATACCATTTAAATATATGGTTGAAATGGTTTGTGATAGAATATCTGCTTCTAAAGTATATAATAAGAAGAAATATGATGATGGATTTCCATATAAATATTTTATAGAAAGAAAAGATACATATATGATTAATCCAAAAATGAATAATTTCTTAGAGCAAGTATTTCTTGATCTAAAAAATAATGGTGAAGTAATATTAAATAAAAGACATTTAAAAGAAATATATGATAATTGTTTAAAAGAAGAATAAAAACTTCTTTTTCTTTTAAAAAAATACATTATAATATATAATAATTTGTAGAGAGGAAATACTATGGCTAAAGAAATACAAAAATATATAACTTATTTATCACCTGAATTTATTTATATTCCATTTGATAAAATGGATACTCTTCATATAAAAAGAAGTAAGTTAGTGCTTAATAATTATTATTTAGGTGAAAACTCACAGGGAAAGAAATTATATAGTCCAGTTAGTGGAAAAATAATTGGTACTAGAGAAATGACATTTGCTGATAAGAAATCTAATACATTAGTTATAGAAAATGATTTCATAGATAGAAGAGAAAAAATAAATCCTCTTAAAAATATTAGTAAACTTAAGAAAAGTGAAATAGTTGAATCTTTAGAAAAATATAATTTAAATAAAAAAATTAATAGTAAAACAACATTAGTTATTAATTCTTATTATGATAAAAGATATGATTTAGGAGATATGGTTATTAATTATGAATCATATGAGGAAATTCTAGAAGCTATAGATGAGTTTTTAGATATTTTTAATATGAAAAATTGTTATATATGTATTGATAAATCTGATCTTTATTCAATAAATGCATATAATAAATATATAAATGCTTTTTTAAATATTTGTATTGTTCATTCTAATAGAAAGTTTAAAAATGATAATTGTGTTTTTTATACTATAGAAGAGATTCTTGCTATTCATAAAGCAATACATTTAGATTATTCATATGATAATACTGTTGTTACTATATATGATAATAAACCAACAGTTGTTAAAATTAAATTATATTCATCATTATATGAATTATTAAAAGCATTAAAGATTAGTTTTAAAAATAAAAAAATATATGTAAATAATAAATTAATTGAAGATGTTAAAGACTTTGTAATTGATTCTAGTGTAAGAAGTATTATATTAAAAGGATAAATATGATA
>CAMMYS010000029.1 GCA_946528555.1 uncultured Mycoplasmatota bacterium | reverse complement strand
TGCATTTAATGGTGTTCTTATTTCATGAGTCATGTTTGATAAGAACTCACTCTTTGCTTTATTTGCTCTTTCTACTCCTTCTCTTGCCATGTTTAAATCTTCTATCATATTTAAATCTGGATTAGCTATTGAAAGATATATTATGTGAGTTGCTAAAGCAGTAATTGCACATGTTATATATAAATGTGGTAAAAATATTTGGATAACTGCTCCAATTACTCCTATAAATAATACATATGTCATTGGCATAATTCTCTTTTTGATTTCCTTTGGAGCTTTAAAGAATAATATAAACCAGCTAACAATAAATATTCCAAATACAGCATAACAATATGTTGGTGCTATACCATGAGATACCATATATAATCCATCTTCACCTGGAGTTTGTGGTAAAAATAATGCTGGTATCCATACACATATTAAGAAAATAATATATTTCTTTATTAAACTCATAAAGTATGGTTTTTTAGGACTATCTTTAAAAGCTATATAACCAGGATTTTCTTTAGAAACAGTTACTATAAAATATAAAGTAACTAATCCACCCCACAAAATAAATAATGAGTTATGTAATTGTTTAGTTATTCTTGAAAATAATTCACTTTTTGTTATTAAAAAATTTGAATTGTTAACAATTAGTTGAAAGATTAAACATATGAAAAACACCACACATAATATGTTTTCTAAAGTCATTACTTTTTTCTTTTTCATATATAGAACAAACATCAATATTGAATAAACTAATGCTGAAAAAGCAAATAACATATATTTTGCTGTTTCTGATGTTATTGTCATATTATCAATCCTTTCTATTATTAACTATTCATATAATTTTTTAATATTTCATTTACTTTATTTGCTTCACTAATTAATGAATCATAATTAGTATTAACAAATTCTACATTATTTTCTTTTCCTGCCATTTCATGTTGATATGACATTTCACCCAATTCTTCAAATCCCATATATCTTGCATTACTTTTTAATCCATGAGTTTCAATTGCATAATTATTCATATCATTTGCTTCTTTAGCAGTTTTAATTTTATTAATATTATTTTCAAACTCTGCTACAAACTCTTCAGCAGCTATATCAAATGTTTCCATATCACCAAGTGATTCTAATGCTTTTTCAACATTACATCCACAAGATTCTAAATACTCTCTTGTATGACTTGCTGGAGTACTTGTTGTTTCTTCTACAGGAACCTCTGTAGCAGGAGTTGTTTCTTGAACTGGAGCTACTTCTGTAACTGGTTCACTTTCAGGTACTGTTTCTACTTCAGTAACAACCTCTGTTGGTGTTTCTACTTCTGGAACAATTTGAACTTCTGTTACCACCTCTGGTGCAGGAGCTTCTGTTGCAACTTCTGTTGGAGTTTCAACTACTTCGGTTACAACTTCTGGTGTAGTAACAACTTCTGTTGGTGCTGCTACTTGTACTGGTACAGGAGGAGCAAGTACTTGTGAATCCTCACTTACATTTTCTCTTAAGAATAGTTTTAATACTCTTCTTAATTCTTTTTGATCAACTGGTTTTGATAAATATTCATTATAACCTGCAGCTAAATATTTATCTCTAATTCCTGATAATGCATTTGCTGTATAAGCAACTACTGGAATATTGAAACCAGGTATTTCTTTTAATTGATTTAATATTTTTGTTTCTTCTGGCATTCCATCATCAAGTAATATTAAATTATAGAAGCTTCCATTTCTAACACTTTCTACAAATTCATCTAAATTTGTGAATCCTTCTACATTAACTCTATATTTTGCTAATTCTTTCTTAGCAACTTTAATATTAATCTTATTATCATCTACTACTGCTATTGTTTGTCCAGAAGCATCAAATGGTTTACTTGATAATTCTTCTTCTAATGATTGTTTATTAATAATCTTTTGATCAATTATTACTGAGAATGTACTTCCTTTTCCATATTCACTTTGTACATCTACTTTGCCACCCATTAATTCAACCATCTTCTTAGTAATTGACAAACCTAACCCTGTTCCTTCAACTGAATTATTCTTTTCTAAATCAAATCTTTGGAACTTAGTAAATAATTTTCCAATGTCTTCTGGTTTAATACCCATACCAGTATCAGCTACTGAAAGAGTTAAAGTACAAACATCATCTTTAACAATACCACTAACATTAAAATATATTTTTCCTTTATCTGTATATTTAATAGCATTTGTTAAGAAATTAATTAATACTTCTTTTATCTTACCTGCATCACCTAATAATACTGGTGGTATATCTGTTGCTATATTTGATTCAAATTCAATTGGTTTGCTACTAGCAGCAAGTCTTGATTTAGCAAGTGATACAACTTCACTTGTTAATTTATTAAATGAGTATTCAAATGGATTTATTTCAATAATATTTTCTTCAATTTTAGATATATCTAAGATACCATTTACTATTTCAATTAAACTTGTTGAAGACATAATTATGTCATCTAATTCTTCTTTAGCATTTTCTGAAATAGTTTCATCACTTGATAAAGCTTCACTTAAACCAATAATAGCATTTAATGGTGTTCTTATTTCATGAGACATATTAGATAAGAATTTAGTTTTATCTTCATTTGCTTTATTAGCTTGTTCCTTAGCATCATTTAATTCATTTATTAAAACTATATCTGGATTTTCCATAGTAAAGAACATTACAATTGTTGTAAATATAAAGAGTGATATTAAACTAAATAATCCTCCAAATATATTAAAGAATACATGTTCAGCTAATAAATTAACTACTATTCCAAAGAATGTAAAAATAATTATTAAATATACTGACCTATATCTTTTTCTTGAATCTTTTGAAAAGTTTTTAAGTATTAATATTAACCAGAATACTAAGAATCCACATATTAATCCCAGTAATATTAAATATAATGCTGAATGTGATAATAAAAATGTTGCTCTAGGTAATTGAAGTACATTTTTTGCTTGATTAGCAGTTTGTAAAGTTTCATTAACTGTTCCTAATGATGCAGTTGATGGAATGAAACTAAATACTCCTGAAATTAATACTCCTACTCCTAAAATTATATAAAACCATTTTTTAAAATAGTCATTGTATTTATTTTGTCTAAAATCTATATATCCTTGATATTTTCTTGATGTTACAGCAACTATATACATAGTTAATATACATAGAATAAAGATAATTAAGGCTATATGAATCTTATTTAATAATTCAAAAACAATATTGCTATTTGTAAAAGTTGGTGAAAATATCCTAACAATATCCTCTATACCAGCAACTGCTACTAACCATAGAAGTAAACCATAACTAAAATTTTCAACTGTTCTAATCTTTCTTTTACGATAGAATATAAACATTACAATAGCTAAATATATTAAACCTGATATTACTAAATAAGTAAATGGTGCTAAATTTATAAATGTTAATTCTTTAATTTGTTCCACACTAAAACACCTCTATTCTATATATAATATTATAACATAAACAAGTATTTTTTACATAAAAAAAGTGATTTTTCATCACTTTTTCTTAATTACTATTTCTACACTAGTTGTTCTAGATGCATAAGTTAATTTATTATCAGTTCCACTTACCATAACTGGTACTGTATAAGAACCTTCTTCTAACTTAGCTAAATCTATATATGCTGTTATATCTTCTGCTTTTAATTTATTTAATACAGCATCAACACCTTTAACTACAACTGTTACTGATGTAACTTGATCTTGTGTTGCTTGAACTATATATTTACTAGTATCTAAATTCTTAAATGTAATTGGAATATTTTCAAATTCTTTTGAAGTTTCCTTTTCCATTTCTACTTTAATTGTAATTGCTGTTTCTGAAATAGATCTAACTCCATTTGGTTTAACAATTGTTTCTTGATATGTCTTATCATTAGCTAAATTGTTAACATCTATTTCAACATTAATTTCACTTATTGTATTTAGTACAGCTTCTTCTCCATATAGAGTAACAGTATTTACATTAGCAGTAATAGAACTAATAGCACTACCACTTGCTGGTTCACCAATAGGTATTACATTTACTGGAACAACCTTACTTGGACTAGTTATTGTAACTGTTGCTGTTACTGTTGATGGAACTATTTCAACATCACTAATTTCATTACCTATTTCATTATAAGCAACTAATTTAACATTATCTAATGAATATGTTCCAGCTTGTGATGCATTTAATGCATTAACATCAACAATTGCTTTAACACTAGCAACTGTATCTAACTTTTCTCTATATGATTTAACTATTACATCATCTCTATCTAATGCTATGTTACTAATAACTAATGTATTATTTAATTTATCAGTATTTAATATATCATTTGTAAGAGTCTTAGTAGCACTAACTTTTTCATATACTACTAAAGTAATTCTTGATGGATCTAGTTTATAATCTAATGTATTGATTGGGTTATTATATTTTAAATTAACTTTATGTGTTCCTTCATTTATATCTGTTAAATCAAGAGTTAATTTGTGATCTCCTAATTGTTCAGCTAGATATAAATCACTCTTTCTACCCATAAGTACTATATCAGCACTTTCAGGTATTCCTTCTACTACAAAGTTTTCTTCATTATAATCAGCTACAATTGGAACATTTGATAATACTACTGATTCAGTTTCTTTAAGATTAATAATCTTTCTATCTACTGCAAAGAAAGCTCCAAATGCACATATTAATGATACATAAACTAATGTATTAGGATTATTTAAAAACTTATCAAAGTTTCCACTTCTATTAGATAAAGCATTAATAATAGACATAACTATTTTAGAAATAGGTGTTATTAATATTAAATCTAATATTTTATATAAGATTTTAAATATTTTTCCAAAGAATTTAAGGATTTTACTTAGAAACTTCTTCATTGCTACTCTCCTCACTTTCTTGATCTACTTCGTAGAATGTTTCTTTCTTAGGTTGTAATTCATCTAGTAATATTAATTTAGCATCATCTAAAGATAAATTATAATTTAATTCACTCTTTATTGCTATTGAAATTCTACCTGTTTCTTCACTAACTACTATTGCAATACAATCTGATATTTCACTAATACCTAAAGCTGCTCTATGACGAGTACCTAATCTTTTAGATATTGTTGGATTCATACTTGTAGGAAATACACTTCCTGCACAAGTAATCTTATCACCTTGTATAATTACACCACCATCATGTAATGGATTATTTGGGAAGAAAATTGATATTAATAATTCACTACTGATATCTGCATATATTTTATTAGCAGGTTCAATATATTGAGCAAGACTATAATCTCTTTCAATAACCATTAATGCTCCAATTTTATTCTTCTTTAAATAATCTACTGCATTTATAATTTCATATACTAATTTTTCTCTTTCATCAACTGTAAGAGTCTTGTGTCTACCTAACAATTGACTTCTACCTATGCTCTCTAATACATTTCTAATCTCAGGTTGAAATATGATTATTAAAGCAAGTGGTCCCCAAGAAATAATATATTCAAGTATTATTCCTACTGTATTTAAACTCAACCAATCACTCAATAATTTTAAAGCTACTATTATTAATACACCTTTAAATATTAATGTTAGTTTAAAATTATTTCTAGAATATTTAAGTAATTGATAGAACATGAGCCATACAATTGCTACATCTAATACCTTAGTTGCTATTTTTAAAATTGTACTAAGCATAACTTCACCTCTTAACTTATTACATATATAGTCATTATACACTATTTGTGTTTCTTTTTCTACATTTTTAATTTTCTTTACGAAAATATTTTATTTAAAAAGATGATAATAATTTATCATCTTATTTTTTATTCTTCTTTTTATTTTTATTGATATTTTCTTCTTTTTTAACTAAAGATCCTTGTCTTTCAGTAACTTTAATCTTATTAGTCTTTCTAGTGTTAATTGTTTTAATAATACTTTTATTTTCTACTTCTTCAGTATTATATTTTAAGAATGACATAAGTAATTTATCTATAGTTGGATTATTTAATAATATATATGTAAGTGGCTCTAATAAACTAATTAAACCAAATCCCATAATATAATATCCAATAATCATAAATGCCATTTCTGCTTTATTATATAGTGAGTATACAGCAAAAGCACTTATTGCTGCTATTAAAACTGAATTTACTAATCTAGGAATAAAATTAATATTTTTATTATCCCAATACTTTTTAACAATATATAACTTATTTACTATACTTGCTATTGAATAAAATAATATTGCATCTCCTACTACAAAGCTATTCCAAGGTAATAAATTACTTACATCTGAATATGATAGATTATTAGCTAAAATATATGTTCCAGCAATTATATTAATTAAACTAAACATTAAGAATTCATAATAATCTCTTTTTCTATTTAAAAAATAAGCTAGAAATGAAAAAGATCCTATTAAATAGAAAATACTTGGTAAAAACTTATATGTAGCTATAATGTTAAAGTTTTCATAATCAACTAACAAATACCCTACAATTACAACAGCTATATAAAATATAATATCAATAGCTATTATAGTTCCTTCTCTTTCATTAATAATCTTTTTTCTCATATTACTCACCACACTAGTTTTTTATTTTTTATTCTTTTTTATCTGTATCGTTATCTAAAAATCCAAAGAAATCATATTTTTCATCTAAGAATTGATATATTATTTTTATAATTGCCACTACTGGAGTTGCTATTACCATACCAATTATTCCAAATAAGTATTCAAATACTAATAATGAAATAATTATTGTAATAGGACTAAGATTCATTCTCTTACTCATTACAAGTGGATTTAATATTTCTCCATCTATAATTTGTGTAACTAGTATAAATACTAATGTTAATATACCAACTATACCACTTTGTGAAAAACCTATAGCTGCTGCAATAGCTGCTCCTATATAAGGTCCAATATATGGAATTAAATTAGTTAGTGCACACATAAATGCAACCAATACTGGAGCTTTTAATCCTATTAATGAGAATCCTATAACAGATACTACAAATAATAGTAATGATAACCATAAAGTTCCACTTAAGAATGAATATAATGTTTCATCTAATTTTCCTAATAAATATTGAACTTCTCCTCTAGCTCTTCTAGGGAATAAATTTAAAAATCCTTCATAAAATCTATCAAAATCAAATGAAATATAAAATCCTACAATTAAACTTACAAATATTTTTCCAACACCACTAGCAAGAGCAGAAATAATATTTACTGCAAGAGCAGGAAGTTCTGTTTGTAAGTCTGTAAAATAATTTTCTATCTTTGCCATAAAAGATAATTTTACAGCATCTAAGTTTTCTGAACTAATTGTTGCTAATTTAGCAAATACATTATTAATCCAATTAGTAATATCATTAGCAATCTTAGGTATTGTAGAAACCATATCACTAATTTGATTACCTAATGATGGTAATGTAAATCCTAGAACTAATCCTATTACTAAGAATAATAAGAAATATGCAAATATTACACTTAATATCTTTTTAACACCTTTGCTTTGTATTTTCTTAACAATTGGATTTAATAACCATGCTATAAACCATCCAATAAATAATGGTGAAATTATTGATAATATTTTTCCAAATATTGAAAAAATATGCCATTCTCTAACTATTAAAGTAATTACATAAATAAGTAAAATAATAAATAATACATTTAATATTTTTAAAATATTATTTCCAGTACTAATAAGCTCATTAAGCTTTTTAGAATTAACTTTTTTTTCTTTTTCCTCTTTCATATTTCTTACTCTCCCATAATAATTAATTATACAATATTTTTGTTATTAAAACAATAAAATAAAAATATAGTTTATAACTATATTTTATTTTGCAAGTTTCATATATGTAATTCTCTTTTGTGAATAAGTTGTTTGTATAGAATCATTAAATGAATCTAATGATCCTATTATTATAAGAGATTTTTTTGCTCTTGTTACAGCTGTATATATTAATTTATTATAAAACATTCTTTTAAAACTCTTAGCAAGTACTACAACAACATTATCATATTCACTACCTTGTGCTTTATGAATACTAATAGCATAAGCCAAATTAAATCTGTCAAATTCACCATTTTTATATGTAACTTTAGTACCCATAAAATCTATTGTGACATATAGTTTCTTATCAATATAATAAATACTGTCAATATAACCAATATCACCATTAAATACATTATTATCTACATCATTAACAAGTTGGATTACTTTATCTCCTACTCTATAGTATTTATCACCTATTTGATATGGATCATTTTTATTATTAAATATTTCTGCCATTAAATTATTTAAATTATCTATTCCATTATATCCTTTATACATAGGAGCTAATACTTGATAATTATCTATATTAATTTTTTTATCTTTAATCTTATTGCTAATTTCTTTTATGTATGAATAAATATCTTCATCACTACTTTGTATAAACTTAAAGTCACTAAAGTCTTCAATGCTTTCAAATACTTTTTTATCTTTTATATCAGATGCTAATGTATTAATATAACTATCTTTTTTAACACGATAAATCTTATTTAAACATTTACTCTTAATACCATCCATTCTAAGTAAATCATATAATATATCTCCAGGACCAATAGATGGTAATTGATTTTCATCACCTATTAAAATTAATTTAGAACTTAAATGTATTCCTTTTAATAAACTATCAAATAAGAATATATCTATCATACTAGCTTCATCTACAATAATAACTTTTTCGCGAGATTTATTATAATCATTTACTTGAAATGTTTCTGTTTCTTTATTCCATTTTAAATATTTATGAATAGTACTAGCATACATACCAACACTTTCACTCATTCTTTTAGCACTTCTTCCAGTTGGAGCAAGTAATGCAATATCTGATTCCTTTAAATTATCATAACTTTTTAATAAATTAACTACTGCTTTTATTATAGTTGTTTTTCCTGTTCCAGGACCTCCAGTTATAATATAAAAATTATTTTTTAAAGCACCTTTTATTGCTTCAATTTGCTCTTCACCAAAATTAATAGAATATTCTTTTTGATAAGCAAATAAATTATTATCTAATTTAGTTTCCTTAACACTATTTTTAATACTATTAATTGCTTTAATACTTGTTATTATAGATGTTTCAGCATCATAAAACTTATCTAACATTACATATTCATTTATCTTATAAATAACTTTATCATTAATTAATTTGTTTATATAAGATAAATATGTACTTGATGTAAATGTATTTTTAAAACACTTTTTCATTCTTAAAAATAATTCATCTATATTTATTAAAGTATCTCCATTTTCATAACACATATTATATAAATTATGTTTTATTAATGCTTCTACTCTATATGGATTATCTTCTTTATTATTTGAAAGAAATATATTATCTATTTTTTCAAATGATACATATTCTGTTAATTCATAAATATTATTTTTTATAGTTTTTATTAAAGTATTTCCATAAATAGATATTAAATCAATAGCTTCTTTTACACTAAAACCATATGAATTTAGTTTAATAATTAAATCTTGATTAGTAGTACTATCAACAATTTTATTATGAAGTTCTATTGCTTTTTTCATATTCATACCACTTACATTTATTAATTCTTCATAATCATTTTTAATTACATCAATCGTTTTATCTTTAAAAGTAGACACAATATTTTTAGCAGTTTTAACACCTATTCCTTTAAACATACCACTACTTAAATATAATATTAAGCTTTCTTCATTACTTGGTTCTTTTACTTCATATGATTCACATGAAAATTGTAAACCATATTTTGGATGTTCAACCATTTGTCCATATAAAACATAATCTAAATCATTATTTATATCTACAAAAGAACCAGTAAATCCAATTACTTTTCCTACATATTCTTCATATTCACTACAGTTAGTATCTTTCACTCTAAAAAGTCCAACTTTATATGGACCACTATTACTTTCAAATATAATTTTTCTAATACTACCTAGAATATACTTTTTCATACAACATATATTATAGCAAATAAAAAAAGTGCTTAAAAGCACCTTTTATTGCCAACATGCATATAAAGTATCATCATTTTGAAAATAATTAGATGGCGCTACTATTTTACCAGTGTTATCTATTACTGTTACCCCAGCACAATCTCTAGCTGTTGTATACTTTCTAAATGTTTTTCCATAACATGCAGCAGTATTATTTGTTGCTGAACATGTTGGTGGTGTAATACTTTGTATTGTTATAGATTCACCAGAACTATAATATGTTGCGTCAAAACCAATATTAAACTTTTCTTGGAATCTTGTAATTGCTTGAACACCTGCTCTTGGAAAACTAACAACTGGTTGTACAACACCTTGTGGATCTTGAATTCCACTACCATCACTTCTATATAAGTTACCAACGCTATCTAAATTAATAGTATATTTTGTTCCAACTGTTGGAGAATTCTTATCTATTCTTGATGAGGAATTTAATAAAACATTATATGTTTGATCATTACTATCAATTCCATCATAAATGCCAATTGTTAATTTAGTTAAAACATTTTTAGCTTGAGCATTTGATGGATCTTGATATACATATTGATCATGATATATTCTTGAAAAACCATATCCATCTGTAGATACTCTTAAATTATCTTTTTCATCATCTGTCTTCCTAAATGTTCTTGTATAAGATAATGTTTTAATATATTTAATTGTTATATTTGGATCTTCATAATTTGCTATTTGATTGTTTGATTCATGTGTATTTGTAGTTACAAGAGATGTATTATTAACTGGAGTATTATCTAAATAAATAAGTGTTGAAGATATTCTCTCTTTAAAACATGTACATGTAGTATTATTAATTGAAACACTTAAACAATTTGCTTTTACTGTATTTGTAGTATTTGTACAATTAATTTTATTACCTGTCTTTTTAGGTTCACCTTCTACAGCTATAACACCTATATATTTATTACCAACTTTTAAATAGTAATTATTATCTGCAGAATCTTGATATATTGTAGCTTCTCTTTTATCAGTAGTATCTACAATGCCAAGCCATCTTCTTGAATTGTTTCCAAGTACAAGTCCACACTCACCACCATTAACATCACATTCAACAAACTTAATACCTTCATTTTTAATAATGTCACCATTTAATGCTTTAGACACTACTGCACTATATACAATGGCATTTGTATTAGAACTTACTGTTTCTGATTTTTTCTTTATTTCAACTAAAGTTGCTGTTAATGAAACCATTACTATACTAACAAGAACTACACTTACAGCTACTTCAATTAGTGTAAAACCTTTTTTGTTCATAATAGTACACTCCTATTCTAAAATAAATTATACTACAAATTATTACATAAAAAAAGGAATTATTTTCAAATTCCTATTCCTCATGCATTTTCTTAGCACCAATTATTGTTAGAACTAATATTAATCCCATAACTGCTGTGTAAACTTGATTAATACCAAACATAGTTCCAAACATAGTACTTACTTTTGGTGGAAAACTAATCATATTACTCATTAATTTAAAACCACCGTATATAATTCCAACTTTTATAATAATAGCTACTATACTAGAAGGAATAAACTTAAATCTTGAAATGAAATATTTAACACATAATATTAATGCTAAATTACCTGCCCATATAAACGGTAACATAACTTTTGAATATAATGTTAATCCACTAAACATTAATCCTGTAACCATACTAGAAATTGATGGTAATACAGATAATGCTATTATTTTTTTAGGATCATTTACCTTTAATGCACATGTAAATAATGCTGCATTTACTATTGTTCCTACGATTAATTGTCTATTTGTTCCTAAGAATGTTAATTGATTTAAAAAAGCTGGTACAAATAAACCTAATCCTAATAAAACAATTATTAATGTTGATTCATTTTCTTTAACTTTACTTTTCATATTACCTCCAATAATATTATACTCTATTTTGTTAATAATTTCTTATATTTTTCAATATTTGTATCTTTAGATATTCTTACTCTTTTTAATTTATATTTATTAGACCCTTTGGTAACTCTACCACTATTTATAGTAAATGCTAATACAACATTATTATTTTTTAAAGCTTGAATAGTATCATCATTATAATGACCAAATGGATATGCAAATACATAACTACTTCCTATTTTATTAACAGATTTTTGAATATCTTTATATATAGTTTCATAATCAGTACACATTACTGCGCCATCCCACTTAGTACCTTTACATTTTCTAACATGTAAATTATCAGTATGAGATTGAAATTCTAAATATGGAGCGTCTTTATAATCTTTCCATGTTTTTTTATAAGTAATACAAAATGATGTAACAGGCACTTCATATTCTTGAAATACAGGTAATGCTATTTCAAAAAATGATTTAACACAATCATCATCAGTAATAATAACACTCTTTTCAGGTAAATCTATCTTTCCATCAATATAATCATTTAATTCTTTCCATGTTGGAAAATAAAAATCTTCTTCTTTTAAATATCTAAGTTGTTCAATCAAATTAGTTTTAGAAATATAATTATGTGTATTTGAAGTACCAGCTTTTTCACCTTTAGTATCATCATAAAACCAATGATACATAAGAACTGGTATTCCTTTTTTATTTTTAGGTTGAATCATTATTTTTCTTGTTTCAATAGTTTTATTTCCATTACTATCAGAAACACTATATTTTATTTCATAAATACCATTATTATTAATATCAACTTCACCATCAACTTTAACATTTTTAGTGATATCTCCATCATAATTATCAATAGCAGTAAAATCATTTAAATCAACTTTTTTACCTTTTATAGAAAACATGTATAATGGATTTTTAAAAGCAATTACAGGTTTTTCATCATCCACTACTTTAACAATTCTTTCAACTACACTTTTATTCTTTTTAGAATCTTCTACTTCATAAGTAATTTTATATTCACCAAGCTTGCTAGAATCAACTGAACCACTAACAGTAACCAATTCTGTTACATCTCCATCAGTATTATCTATTGCTTTAAAGCCAGGTTCTTCATATTCTTTATTATAAGAAAGTAAATATAAATTACCTCCATTTAATAATATATTAGGACCTTTAATATCTTCTACATCTACTTCTCTAGTTATCTTTTTCTTACCAATTAAATAATCAACAAAATACTTTCCTTCTTTATTAATATTTATATCAGAATGAACTTTATAGTTTTTAAATTTTTTACCTCTATATCTAACAGTAACCCCAGGATCATCAAACGTATCTTTAAAGTTAGATTTAATAATATTATCACCATTCATCTCAACATGATACACAAAAAAATAATCATATGCTTTATATGAAATTATAAATGCAGATATAGAACCTACTACTATAAGAATTGTCCTAAATAATTTACTTTTCATATCGTATTTTATTATACTACATTTAAATAAAAAAAAGAACTGTAATAGTTCTTTTAATTACGCTTTGATAAATTGACTTACATTTTTAATGCGTGTGATATAAAATGTGCCATAAATAATAACACTTTATGATAATTTGTGATAATTACTAATAAAAATAAAAAACCCTGTTTAACTTATATGTAAGGGCTTTTTGCTATTCTATCTGGCGTCCCTGACTGGATTCTAACCAGCGACAACCTCCTTAGGAGGGAGGTGCTCTATACAACTGAGCTACAGGGACATAAAAAGAAATTTATATCCACTTAGAGATGTATAAATTTCTTGTAAATCCTTCTAAATATTTTTCATAAGCACCAATTATTGACATAGCAATAAATCTCATAATATTTGGTTCTTTTTTAGAAACTTTTAATGCTATTAAATGATTAGTTAAATATGTTTTAAATTCTCTATCATCAAAGTATCTAACTAGTGCTTTATCAAGTTCTGTTATTCTCTTTAATTCAGGTTTATTTTTAATATCTACACTAAATATGTAAGATTGTAATACTTGAATAACTTTATCACTAACAAAATCTAAATCATAAAATTCTTCATTAATAATTCTATAATAATTAGGACAATATTTAAGTATAACTTTATTGTCTAAATACTCATTTTGCATACTATTTCACCACGAGCCTTATTATATCATTAAATGTTACATAAATCATCAATAAAATCATTAATCCAAAACCAACCATATTTAATATATATTCAAGTTTATCGCTTGTTTTTCTTTTAATTATTTTTTCAATTATAAGAATAAATATTCTACCACCATCAAATACAGGAATTGGTATTAAGTTAACTATACCAACATTTATACTTAAATAAGCAGTTAAATATATTAACATTTCTAATCCTTGAGCTTTAACACTATCAACAAGTGAATAAATTCCAACTGGACCACTTAAACTATTTGCTGATACTTTTCCAGTAAACAATGAATCTAATATTTTAAATATAGTTTTGAAATTATCCCAAAAACCTGTAAATCCATAAATAATAGCTTGTCCAAATCCTTTTTTATATGTAGAACCACTAAACATAATTCCATATATTCTTGATTCTTCTTTACCATTTTTATCTTTTTTTACATCAGGATAAATATTATAATCAACTACACTACCATCAGCTTTTTTAACTGTGAAAGTATAACTATCTTGTAATTTTTTAGCAGATGCCTCTAATAAGAAATCATCTAGTGTTTCTATCTTAGCGCCATTAACTTTAATAATTTGATCCCCTGCTTCAATTCCAACTTTATAAGCTGCTCCATCTTCAGGTACTGAACTAACTATTGCTTGACTAATTGGTCTTCCATATAATAAACCACTTATAAAGAATAATACTATTGCAAGTAAAAAGTTAAAAACAATACCATCTATAAATACCCATAAGTTATGAAAGAAACTTTTATTTTCCAATATTTGATCTTTTTTAAGTTTTTTATTGCTTGGATCAGCTTTTTCTGCCATAGCAACAAATCCACCTATTGGAAATGCTCTTAAAGAATAAGTTGTTTCACTTTTCTTTGGTTTATGTTTCCATATAATTGGTCCCATACCAATAGAAAACTCTTCAACATAAACCCCACTCTTTTTAGCTGCGATAAAATGACCAAATTCATGTACAGATATGATTATTCCTAGAATAACACATAATATTAATATAGTAATAATTGTATTCATTTATTGCCTCCTAAAAGAATGATACTAAATACGAAAATGCAAGGATTGCAAATATAAAACTATCTAATCTATCTAAAACTCCACCATGTCCTGGCATAATATTTCCATAATCTTTAATACCATATTTTCTTTTAATAGCAGAAAATACTAAATCACCTAATTCACTTATAATAGATAATATAAATGAAATAATTATAACTAAGAATAAATTTGCTTGAGTACTAATAAATGTTAAGAAAAATGCACTTCCTAAAAATGTTCCAAATGAAACACCACCTATAAAACCTTCAACTGTTTTATTAGGAGAAATCTTAACACATAATTTCTTTTTACCAATTAATGTACCAATAAAATGAGCAAATGTATCAGACATAATAGTAATGGTTAATACATATAATAAATAATATAAGCTCATATTTCTAATAACTATCATAAAGTTAAATGATATTGAAAGTAATAATACAGTAGCTAATAATTTAAATGAATCTTCACTATCATATTTACTTCTATCATAAACTATTAATGGTAGTGTACACGCAAATATATTTAAAATAATAAATCTATGATCTAGAGTGAAATAACTTTCTCTAATAGATGATGCTATTAAACATAAATAAGTAACTAAAGCAATTAGTTTTATATATGTTGGTATTTCTTTTTCATGATCATATACTTTAGTAATTTCATAAAAACCTATAATACTTAATATACCTACTCCAATATAATATGGAATGCCTCCTAATATAATAAGAGGAACTACAATTATTAATGCTATTATTGCACTTATTATTCTTTGTTTCACTATTCTACTCCTTTACACTTTTCATTTATTTTTTCATCAAAATATAATTTTGAATTTGTATATAATTCACACCATTTAGATTCATATGTAAGATTTGTAAATTCTCCACACTTACCTTCTTCAAGAGGTGCATATTTCAAAATATCTGCTGAATCATCTAAACAGTATCTAGTTTCACTATCATCTACCCATTTATAGTCATCTTTATCCTCTTTAAATTCAGGGAAAGTTACAACAAGATATTTACCTTGTTTAACAGGTTTCTCATCTTCTTCAACTTGTTTATAATTTAATTTAGCATAATTTTCAGCAACATATAAAGCATTAGTAACAGAACTTTCACTATTAAATGTCTCTATTACTTCACTATCATAAACATCTCTAATCATTTCTAAATCATGTTTAGATATTTTTAGACCTGCTCCATTAGTATAATATCCTTTATCATAATCATATACTATCTTACATATAGCATCAGGATCATCATAATCACCTAATGTATAAGTATCATTTTCCTTACAATACCACATTCTATAAAGTACACAATTATAAACTGATAAGCCATCTCCCAAATCTTTCTTTATAGATATTCTAGGATGTGAATTATTCCTAGACGCAATAAAAAAATCTATATAAACAGCACCAGCTATTATTAATAAAAATATAAATAAAATAAATAAAACTCTCTTAATCTTTTTCATATTTACTCCATAAAATAATTATAACTTTTTTATATCAAAAAGTAAATTATTTGTAATATTTATCGAATTAGTTTATAATATTTTCTTGGTGAAACGGATGAAAAAAATATTTACAATTATTTTGTTAATACTTTGTATAACTAATGTAAAAGCTTATGAAAACGATCTATTTAAAATAGATATTCCAGATAATTATAAAGCAGAAATATCAGATAAAATATATAAATGGACAAATGATAATAAATATATAGCAGTTACTATTAGTGATAATACTAATCATTATAAATTTAATAGATTTAGTGATGAGGACCTTGCTAGACAAAAAGAACATATTATTGAAACATATAAAGTTCAATTAGAGGATTATAATTGTACTGTAGATGTATCTGATCTTAAAAAAGATAAAATTAATGATAATTATTTTATTACATATAACTTGCATTGGAATAGTACTAAAACTATAGGATATGATATGTATCAAAAAATAGCTGTATATTCAACTGAAAACTATATTTATACAATTACTGATAGTAGTGATGAAGATTTTAGTTATGAAGACTTTAAATCATTATTAAATACATTTGATCATAAAGATTATTCAACTCATAGTAGATTATTATCATTCATATTAGTTTTTGGTATTATTAGTGGAATAATTGGATACTTTATTAAAGTAAATAAAAATAAAAAGCATAAGTAATTATGCTTTTATTATTTTCCTGTTTTTATTTCTTTTAATTAGTAATACTGTAGATGCAACTATCAAACTTAGAAATAATCCTATGAAATAGTATGCAATTGTATCACCAGTAAATGGTACTGGTTCAGATGCTACTGTAGGCATTTGAGTTTCAGAATAGTCACTCTCAAATTTACTATTTGTATTAATCATTACTGGTGGGTTATTAAACACAGTATAACAAAAATTCTTTTGACAATAACTTCTATTTAAAACTAATTCATTATTAGCATTAAATACTAATGATTCATTAGTTATATATCTATAGAATTCTCTAGCTGATGCTTCATCTTTTGTATACCCTTCTTTTTCTGTATAATAACCATAATCGTATTCTACAGTTCCATCAACTACTTTATAAAAGTGATACCTTGTTTCACTTTCAATAAATACTTCTGGTATATTACTAGGATAATCAGTAGACCATTCACTATATTGTAGTTCATCAGCAAATACTTTTCCAAATGATAATACTAATATCATAGATAATAAAAACTTTAATATTTTATTCATATCTTTACCTCCCTTACTATATAATTAGACAAATGTATTAAAAACACTTCTTTTTTTTGATATAATAATAAAGGTGATAGAATATGAATGGGTTCAAACAAAAAGTCAAAGAGAAAATAAAGCAATATTCTAATGATGAATATTTAGATGGTTATATAAAAAATGAATATTTGACTAAAGATGGAGATGCAGACATTATTTTAAAAGTAACAAGTCATAATGCATTATTTGATGCTAGAACTGAAGGTAATCAATTAGATTTAAATAATAAAATATATGACTTTATTGATAACAAAACATCTATGTTAAATAATGATATTCAAATCCATTTACATATAAAAGGTATTGAACTAAGTCACCATGATCAAGGCATTGTAAAACATATCATTAATGAACATTATGCTATTGAACTATATAAAGTACAAAGAAAATATAATAGATATAAAAAGAAAGTTTTTAAACTTGTTATATTAGGATTATTCTTCTTAGCATGTTATGCTTTCATAGCACTTAAATTCTCATCAAAATTCTTTATTGAAGTATTTGGATTTCTATTCTCATTTACTTTATGGGAAGCATTTGATACTTTAATATATGCTTTTAGTGATATTAAATTACAAAGAGAAATAATTACACAAAAACTAATTATGGAAATAGATTTTGACCAATAAAAAAAACGATTAAATCGTTTTTTTATTTGTAATATAAATTATAAAACCAAGCTATTATTATTGAACCAACTGAATTACCTAATACCATAACAAGTACATATAATAATGTATTCCATGACCAAGCTTGTGCTACTGTAAAATATAACATATTCGCAACGCAGTGTTCAAAACCACATAGTATAAACACCATAACACATAAGAATATTGGAACATATTTACCTATCTCAGTATTAATCTTTTTATAATTATTAACTGCTATATAAATAAGCATTCCACAAAACATTGATAGAATAAATATACTTAATAAATTGTCATTTAATTTTAGATTTGAAACAGTTACTGCTTTTGCAAGTAAACTATCTTTAAATCTAGTAAGTAACATAACTCTACCAACTGCATAAGCACCTATAAAGTTACCAATAAGTCCTAAACATAATTCCCATAAATAAGTTATTTTATTATTTAAAATATATCCTATCTTGCCAGTATATAAGTTCATTCCATACATGCATACACAAAGTAATCCAATTGAGAAGAAAAATGAACCAGCTATCTTATTTTCTAAACTTAAGAAAGCTATTCCACCTATTCCAATCATAATACCAGCATATATTCCTTTAATAAAATAATCTGAGTATTCTTTATACTTTTTAAAATATTTATAATTGATTTTTCTCATATTACCCTCCATAATGAATTGTATCATTATTTAAAATAAAAAGAAACATTATTTAGCTTCTAATGCTTCTTTTATCCTCTTCTTAGCTTCATTTACAGTTTTTTGATCTGGAACCATAACATATAATTGTTGAGATGGATAACTTCTTGTAAATTCATATGAATCTGATCCTGAAACATTATATGTTGAAATATCCCATTTAGACATATCATCTAACTGCATTTTAACTAATGAAGTTATTTCTTCAGTAGTAATTGTTGTCTCAAATGTTCCTTCTAATGATTTTAATATATCAGAAGATTTAGTAAGAAGTGTTTTTGAACTAGTAATTTTTTCAATTAATTTTGTTATTACTTGTTCTTGATTTTCACCCCTATGTCTATCTCCTTCTTTATATGCATGTCTTTCACGAGCAAATGCTAAAGCACATTTACCATTTACTTTATTATCACCAGGTTTTATCTTACAGCTTCTATCTGTCCAACAAGTGAATGTTGAGTTTTTATCACTATAAACTGTTATTCCACCTACTGCATCAACTAATTTAATTAATGCATTAAAGTTAACTCTAGCATAATAATGAATATTTATATCATATAATTTTTCCATTGTTGCGATTGAAGTTTTAATACCACCTGAAAGTCCTGCATGAGTTAATTTATCTTTTAGTCCTGATTTACCACCTATTGATACAAAATAATCTCTAGGAGTATGTATCATTAATATTTTCTTCTTAGTTGGATTTACAACTAATATAATATTAACATCACTTAAACTCTTTGCTGGTAATTTACCACTTCTAGTATCAATACCACTTAAATACATTATGAAATTGTCTTCAGTAACATCAATACCTGTTGCTTCATTTTCCATTCTATATTTAATTTCAACTGTATCTATTATTTTAACTTTAGTTTCAAAATCATCGTAATTTTCAACCATAGCATCATAATTACCAGAGTTTACAAATATTATTAAATCTGTATTTGTTTGAACTTCATATAATGAATCAACTATAGTTTCTAAATATTCTAAATTTACAGATACTTTTTTATTAATATTTCTTTCTAATTCAGTTTTATTATCTAAATCATCTACTAATTTAACAGTTTTATCTTTTATATCAGATAATTTTTCATATTTAGCTTCTTTATTTGTTACGAAGTAATAAATATTAGTTTCGTATTTAGCACCTAAATTTTCTTTCAAGAATGCCATTACATCATTAATCTTTGTATATCCAAAATAACATCCACCTATTATTGCTAAAAATAATAAATCATTAAATAAAAATAACCATACTTTAGTTCTACTATTATTTATAAATGCAAAGAATATAATTATTAAAAATAATGCTATACCACCTATTATTCCAAAGTACTTTAATGGCATAATATCTGCATTATATAAGATATATGTAAAATATCCTAATGCTGCCATTGTAACTAGCCATATAAGTGTACTAATAATTCTTAAAAATACATGTTTCTTTCTTGGTCTTGCCATCTTATCAGTCCTTTTCCCATTAATAGATTATATCATTAATAAATAAATATATCAAATAAAAAGAGCAATTATTGCTCTTTCTTGTCATTATTGTTTTTTATTGCATTTATAATTCCATTACCAGCTTTAAATGAATCTATCATTTCAATTGGTACACAGAATATTAATGTATTTGATTGATCTGAAGAAACATCATTAATTGTTGATAATGTTCTTAAATGTAAAGCTCCTGGAGTTGTAGCCATAGTTTTAGCAGCTTCTGCTAAATTTCTTGAAGCTTCAACTTCACCTTGTGCCTTAGTAATAACAGCAGCCTTTTCTCTTTCAGCTTCTGCAACTTTAGCAATAACTCTTTTCATATCTTCTGGAAGAGTTACATCTTTTAATTCAACATTTTCAACTTTGATTCCCCATGGATCAGTAGCTTGATCTATAATTTTACAAATAGTATCAGATAATTTTTCTCTTTCTGCTAATAATTCATCTAATGAAACACTACCTACAGCATTTCTCATTGTTGTTTGTGCAAGTTGAGAAACTGCAAAATAGAAATTTTCAACTTCTAAAATAGCTTTACTAGCATCAAATATCTTATAATAAATAACAGCATTAATTCTAACAGATACATTATCTTTAGTGATAGCATCTTGTTCAGGAACATCTACTGCTTTTGTTCTAATATCAACTTTTTTATAAGATTGGAATATTGGTAATACTAAATTCCATCCAGGTTTCATTATACTTGAAAATTTACCTAAATTAAATTTAATACCCCTTTCATATTCATTAACTTGTACTATACTTCTAAGTAAAATAATAGCAATAATAACTAATAAAATAATCGTTCCTCCCATAATAGACTCCTTTCAAGAATATTATACTATAAAATAAAAAAAGAATAAATATTATTCTTCTTTTGTATTGTTTTCTTCAATTGTTTGATTAGTTTCATTTGGTTCTATTTTAATAGTACAATCTTTATTAGCTTTATACTTTCCAAATAATAAACCTTGTCTATGTATAACACTAACTATGCAATATTCATCTTTTACTTCATCTATATATTCTTCATCTAATAAATCTGAAACAAATATAATATTAGTTTCTCCCATTTTAGGATCAATTTTTTTATCTTTCATATATTGAATACATGCTTTTCTAAGTCCTCTTGTATATTCAATATATCCTTTATCTTGTTTACTATATCCAATAACTAGTACTATTCCTAATAAGCAAACAACGATAAATGCTTGTAATGCCATAGTAAATCTATTCATATGCTGATTCATATCCTTCTGTTCTATATCTACGACATTTTACATATCCAAATGATGAACCTCTTGTACTTAAATAAGCATAACCTGTACATCTTCTATTATTACCATCATAAAGTGTTGATAAGAAACCAGCATTTATAAGTGTATCTACACTTACTCTTTTACTTTCACTTATGCCATTAGGATAACGTGATCTATAATACTTTAATCCTGCTTGTGCAACTTGGCTTTCTAATTCAGAATATGAATAAGTATCTCCTTCTTCAGGTCCAACATATCTTATTACACTATTATCATTTGATAATAATCCAAATCTATTTAATCCAATTGTTGCTATTAAAAGACAAAAGATAAAAACTATTACAATACATAATTCCCATCTAAGACCCCATTTCATATATCACACCTCACTTATATTATAATACATTTATAATATTTCTTCTATCTTTAATTTAATTACTTCATCATCTAATTCATCTATAACAGATCTAATTCTATTAAACTTATCATGTAATTTTAAAGCACTTTCATACTTCTTTAATTTATCTTCTATTTCATTAATAAACTTACCTACATAAGATTTACTAACTTCATAATTATCAGCTATTTCTTGTAAATTATAATCTTCATAATAGTAATTTTCAAAATAATCTCTTTCTCTATCATTTAATAATTCTTTATATAATTCATATAAAGCTAAAATATATTCTCTTTCTTTCATTAGAACTCCTTAAATAAACCATATATATATTTTTCAATATCAAATGGAATCATATCAGTTTCTTTTTCACCAAGACCTACAAACTTAACTGGGATGTCTACTAATTCTTTAATAGCAAGTACTATTCCACCTTTAGCAGTACCATCAAGTTTAGTAAGAATAATTCCTGTAATATTTGTGATTTCTTTAAAACTTTTAGCTTGGCTAATACCATTTTGTCCAGTAGTAGCATCAATAACAAGTAATGTTTCAACTGGATTACCTGGTACTATTTCACCAATAACCCTATTCATCTTTTCAAGTTCTTTCATTAAATTATCTTTATTTTGTAAACGTCCTGCTGTATCAACTAAAACTACATCCATTTTTTCTTCTTTAGCTTTATTAAGTCCATCATAAATAACAGCTGATGGATCAGTTCTATCATCTCCAAAGAATGAAACTCCTATACGATCAGCCCATTCTTTTAATTGATTAACTGCTCCTGCTCTAAATGTATCTCCTGCTATTAACATAACTTTTTTACCATCATTTTTAAGTTTATTAGCTATTTTAGCAATACTTGTTGTTTTACCAACACCATTTACTCCTACAAATAAAACTACATTTAATTCATCATCTTTAAGATTTAATTTTGAAGATAAAACTTCATCTCCAACATAAATCATAAATAATTCATCAACAATTACTTCTTTTAAATATTCAAAGTCTTCAATATGTTCTTCTTTAACACGTTTTTTAAGTCTATCAACAAAATCCATAACAGTATTAACACCAATATCTGCTGTTATTAATATTTCTTCTAATTCATCATAAAATTCATCACTAACTTTAGTATATTTAATACCTAATACAGATAACTTATTAACAAAATTATCTCTTGATTTTGATAAACCTTCTACATATTTTTCAGTTTCAATAATATCTATTTTTTCTTCTTTAGATATTTTTTCTTTCTTTTTAAAAATAGATTTCTTTTCCTTTTTAGGTTTTTCTTCTATAACCTCTTCTGGTTCTTCTTCAACAGGTTCTTCCTCAGGCTCAGTCTCTTCTTCTATTTCAACTTCCTGTTCTTCATCTTCTTCTAGTTCTTCTTCCTCAGGTTCTTCATAAGCTTCTTCTTTTTCTTCTTCTGTTAAACTAGCAGCTTGTTCTTCTTTTTTACTAAATATACTTTTAATTTTACTAAATAGTCCCATTTTTTATTCTGTCCTTTCTAAAAATATCTTTTTATCAAAAGATCCTCTTTTTAATACTTTTTGGTTAGCTACTTCTTCTACTTCTTCTAATGAAGAATTTTCTAATTTAGCTAAACATTTTATTATTTCTAACATATCAGCTAATTCTTCTATTCTTTCTTTTCCACTAGCAGCTAACATCTCTTCATATTCTTCTAATATTTTATTTTCTAATTCACGTTTATATTCTTCATCATCAAGTATTCTTGTAAATGCTTGTTCACCATTATTTTCAATAATTTGTGGAATATTATCGCGAACTAATTTATTAAATTCTCTTTTCATATTATTTCCTCTTTAATATATAACTACTCCAGTAAACATCTTTATGACTTAACACAAGTGATTTATTTGTACTTTGATCTATTATTTCAAATCCAGCATCACTTGATAAAGATATAAACTTATCTTTTGATAAATCATTAAAATATCTACCATCTTCTTTATTTTCTTCTTTATCGTAACCATCAGTAAATGATGTATACATATAACCATCTTGTTTTAATGAGTTTCTTAATTTAATTAATACGCTCAATAATTCTTTTCTAGGAACATGTAATATTGTTGAACATGCCCATATACCATCATAATAATCTATATCACTTAATTCACTAAAGTTCATACACTTTACAGGTAAAGATGTATATTGATGAGCAAGTTTACACATCTCAATACTACCATCTATTGGATATACTTCATAGCCAAGATTATGAAAATATAATGAATCTCTTCCACTACCACATCCAAAGTCTAATATTTTTCCACCATCTTTGATATACTTTAAAAACATTTCATATTGTTTTCTCATATCAACATTAATAGTTTTATCAAAATATTTTTTAGCATTTTCATTATAATACGTTAGTGTTCCCATATAACTCCCCCACTAGTTATAATTATAACTAGTATTTTGACAAATATCAAACTTTTTGCTATAATGATAAGCACTGATTTGACTTTTTGAAAGGAAATGAGATTAATGAAAAGTGATAACAAAGAAACTTTGCTTTGTGCTTTAGGTGGTCTTGGCGAAGTTGGTAAAAACATGTATGTTGTAATGCATGAAGATGAATTGTTTATTATAGATTGTGGTGTTATGTTCCCTGAAGATAATCTTATGGGAATTGATTATGTTTTAGCAGATTTTATGCAACTTAAAAATATGCAAGACAAAATTAAAGGTTTAATCATAACACATGGTCATGAAGATCATATAGGTGGTATACCTTTCTTACTTCAATCTATTAATATACCTGTAATTTATACACCTAAAATAGCTGAAAAATTAATTAAAAATAAATTAAGTGAAAAGAATATTGGATGCCCTGAGGTTGTAACTGTTAATGAAGATTTACATATTAAAACTAAACATTTTGATATAGAGTTCTTTACAACAACTCACTCTATTCCAGATTCATTTGGAATGGCTATTAAAACTGTTAATGGAACAATTGTTGAAACTGGAGACTTTAAGTTTGACTTAACTCCTATTGGACCTGTAGCTAACTTAGGTAAAATAGCAGAAATTGGTAATAAAGGTGTTACAGTTCTTATGAGTGATTCAACAAATGCTTTACTTCCTGGTTTTTCTAATAGTGAATCTGTAGTTGATGAAGCTTTAGGAGAAATATTCTCAGAAAATAAGAATTCTAGAATTATTCTTGCTACATTTGCAAGTAATATTTATAGACTTACTCATATAGTTCAAACTTGTAAAGAAAATAATAGAAAAATTGCTACATTTGGTAGAAGTATGAGTACTAATATTGGTATTGCATTAGAATGTGGATATATTAAAGATGAAGATATATTTATATCAAGTGAAGAAGCTAATAAATTAGAACCTTCAAAAGTATGTTTATTATGTACTGGTTCTCAAGGTGAACCTTTAGCAGCATTATCTAGAATAGCTAATGGAACAGATAAAAGTATTACATTACTTCCTGATGATGTAGTTATCTTCTCATCATCACCTATTCCAGGAAATGCACTTTCTATTAACAGAACAATTAATAAATTATATTTAAAAGGTGCTAAAGTATATACAAATGCTAGCGATTCAAATGTTCATACAAGTGGTCATGCAAGACAAGATGAATTAAAATTATTATTAAGACTTGTTAAACCTGAATACTTTATGCCAATGCATGGTGAATATAGAATGTTAATGGCACATGCTGCTTTAGCAGTACAATGTGGTGTTAAAGAAGATAATACATTTGTTAATAAAAATGGTGATGTTCTTGCTATTAAAGATGGTAAAGTTTATAGAAAAGGTTCAATACCTATAAATGAAATATATGTTGATGGTAATAGAATTGGTGATGTTGGAGTATCTATTATTAAAGATAGAAAAATAATGTCAACAGATGGTGTATTAGTAGCAATATTAAATTTAGATGTTAAAAATAAGAAAATGTTAATTGAACCAAATATCACTACAAGAGGTTTTGTAGTAGTAAATGATAATCAAGAACTAATAAAGCAAATACAAGATAAAACATCTGAAATTATTAATCAAGAATTAGATAAACCAAGTTTTAGTTTAACTGATTTAAAAAATAGAATAATATTAGAATTAAATGCATATGTAATTGAATTAACTGGTAGAAGACCTATTATTATTCCAATGATTTTAAGCAAATAAAAAGTGAAGATTATCTTCACTTTTTTATTTTACAATATATAATTCATCATCAAGTACTATGAACAAATCATGATCTAAAGAAGTATATGCAGGATAATTACCTTTCTTACCTTCAATAGTAATATATCCTAATCTATCAACATCTGGTAAATCTAATCTTCTAAATGATTCAACTACATTATTTAAATATTCATCAGAGTTTGATAAGTTTTCTTTATTCATAAATGTACTTATATATACATGTTCATTTAAATTATCATCTAATGTTACAAATGAAATTATAAAACTATCTTCATTTTCTATTACTATGATATCATGAGCAGGTTCTTCACTTAATTTAACTTCTGTTTCAGTTATATTATTTCTAATAACTGGCATTTGATTTTTTAAAGATACTGAGAAATCATAATTACCTACTCTTACTACTTCTTTTATTTCATCATTTTCTAATTCTAGTGAAGACTTTGAACTATTATCTCTTATATTAAATTTATCATATTTTGGATAATGTAATATATAATTATCTTCTAATTTTAAATCATTATAATTATAACAAATTAGATAATCTGAATAATCATCAATTATATTTTCATATGGAAATACAGCAAATATAAATGCAAATACCATTAATGGAATAACTATTAAATAAAAATCTCTCATTTTTGTAAGTGATGCTTTTTGATCTGGGAAATTACATCTCTTATAAATTAATAATGAACATAAAATCCAGAATGTACTTAACATTGCTGTAGATAAACTACTTGCTAATAATATTTGTGATGTTGCTACTCCATAACTACATTCTTTTATAATAGCTAATTCTCCAAACATAATAGCAAAATCATAAAACGCATGTAATATAATTACTGACCAAATATTTTTAGTCTTATAATATAAAATTCCAAAGAAGAATCCAAGTGACATAGCATTTAATATTTGTAATAATGTTTCAAATAAGTTTTGTGATGTTGAGAAAATGTTAGTAATATGCATGAAACCAAATATAAATGAAGAAAATATAATTGATATTATAACATTCTTCTTAGTATCACCATATCTTTCTAAAAATTCATTTTGTAACCATCCTCTACATAAAAACTCTTCTGTAATACCAATTAATCCACATAACAATGCTAAACTAACAATATTACTTGTTGTTAATACTTCAGGAGCACTCATTGATACACTAGTTATATTAGTAACCAATATTATTATTGAAAATAACAAAACTGGTGATGCCATAAATAGTGCTTTATATAATTTTTCTTTTTTATTTGTAAATACATAAGCATTTTTAAATAGTAACATTACTATTAAAACTAAAATTGCATAAAATAGTTCAATAATTATATCATCACCATATCTGTGATATGTTGCTAATTCTGATAAATCAAGTGATATAAACATTGATAATAAGTTAATAATTCCAAATACACCTATCATCATTAAGAAATAAATAAAAATATTTCTTCTTTTAGAAGGAGTTTCAGTTTTTTTAACTTCTACAACTTCAATTGCTTCTTCTTTCTTTTCAATTATTTCTTCTTTTAAAACTTTCTTTTCTTTTTTATTTTTCTTTGAAGCCATCTATTACACCTCTTCCTTACCCTATTATTCTATTATTAATTATACTATATTTTATTAATTTATTGCAATAAAAAAAGTCCTTTATAAGGACTTAATTATCTAATGGTGGAGAATGTGGGACTTGAACCCGCGACCTCCTGCGTGCAAGGCAGATGCTCTAGCCAACTGAGCTAATTCCCCACTAGGTAGGCACTTGAAATTAATCAAGCATATAAATATTAACATATAAAACCCGATTAAGTCAAGTAAAAACTACTATTTTATCAAAATATTCATTAATTCAAGGCCTATCTTAACAGTATCATGTCTTAAATACTCACCTTCCATTTTTAATAAAGGTTTTTGTATTAATTTAGCTTTTATTTTCTTAGGATCTGTTTCTACTAAATCTTTTTGTTCTAAAGTTTGATATTTTTTAACTATTTTTTTAGATACTTTTTCACTATTAGTAATAACATAATCTATTTTTCTATTACCTAAATAACTATTTAATAAGTCAACATGATCACTTACTTTAAAGTCATCTGTTTCACCAGGTTGTGTAAATAAATTACATACATAAATGATTTTAGCATTACTTTCATCTATTGCACTTGTAATTTTATCACTTAATAAGTTTGGAATAATGCTTGTATATACACTACCCATACTAAGAACTATTGCATCTGCTTCTTTAATAGCAGAAATAACCTCTTTATTAATTTTTGGTTTCTTTTTATAGAAAACTCTTTTTATCTTTTTATCAGATTCAGTAATATGATGTTCTCCTTCAACGATACTTCCATCTTCCATTTCACCCATTAAAGTAACATCATCATCAGTAAGTGGTAATACTTTACCTTTCATATTTAATATGTTATCTATTTGTTTAATACCAGAAGACATATTACCACAAATTTCTGTAAGAGCTGTTAATAAAATGTTACCAACTGTGTGTCCTTCAAAATCAATGCCAGTTTTAAAACGATAATTACATAGTTTATCTATAATATCATCTGTTTCTGATAAAGCAATTATAACTCTTCTTAAATCGCCCATTGCTGGGACACTAAAATCTCTTCTAATTTTTCCTGTAGAACCGCCATCATCACATACACTAACTACTGCTGTAATATCAAATGGAAATTTCTTAAGTCCACCTAATAATATAGATTGACCAGTTCCACCACCTAAAACTACTATTTTATTGTTATTCATGATTTACCCCCTAACATAATAAGCATAGTATTCTTCAAAACTTAAATTTTCATTACTCATTTTCTCTGCCGCTTCTTCTCCAACATATCTAAATTTCCATGAAGATGCACTATATAGAGTTAAATCTTCTTTTTCTTTAGTATGTCTAAGAATAAAACCATAATTTTTAGCATTATTTATTAACCATTGATATGCTTCACTTTCTAATTTATCACCAGAATAACCATATATATCAAAATCTAAGCATAATCCTGTTTGATATTCTGAATGTCCTGGTCTTGCTACTACTTCATCTGCTTCTCTAGTTCCATGTGCATTTACATAACTATTATAAATCTTTTCTTGTGTAGAATATGATCTATATCCTGATGATACTACTATTGTATAACCTGCTGCTTTAGCATCAGTTATTAAATCTTCTAATGGTCCTACTATACTTGCACTTAATTTAACACCATTATATGCAAATTTAACGGGTACATCTACTAAATCTTCAGGCTCATATTCGCCTAATGAATAAATACGATTAACTAACATTAATTCTTCTTTTGATAAGTCGGTTTCTCTTTCATTTTCAATCCATTCAATATTAGCTTCTGTATTTATAATTGAAACTATTTTACTATAATCAGTTTTTTTATTTTCTTTTTTATAATCCAAATATTTATCTAAATTATTAAATATAAAATATTTTTCTTGTATAAAATCATCTATGTGTTCATTATATTCTTTTTTTAATATAATATCTGTTTCATTTTTATCTAATTTATCTTCTATAACTTTAGTCTCATTTAAATCATATCCTATTTGTAATAAATGAAATTCTAAAGATTCTTCATATTTTTTTTGATTGTGATATTTAACAGCAAAAACAATAATAGCTACTATAGCTATAATAAACATAGTAAATCTATAATAATTGAATTTCTTTACAACCATTGTCTTTCACCATCTTTATTTTATCAAAATATTGTTTTTTATACAAATATTCAAAACTAAAACGTCTTATATAAGACGTTTATTTGTCAAATCCATAATCCTCTTCATCAAGATCATCATCTTTTTTCTTAATTATATACGTAAAAAAATAATTGGAATATTCCAATTATTTTTCATATGTAGTTCCTTCTCTTGAATCTTTAAGAGTAATTCCAATATCAGATAACTTATCTCTAATTTGATCAGATAAATCATATCTCTTTTCATCTCTTGCTTGTTTTCTTAATTCAATTATTAAATTTATTAATTCATCATCTTTTGAATCAGATGCTGATTCTTCTTTAAATGAAATACCTAGTATTGGTTCAACTACTTCTTCAAAGAAATTAACGATTCCTCTTAATTTATTAGCATCATCTGTTTTATTAGCAAGTTTACTAATTTCATAGACATAACTAATAGCAAGACTTGTATTAAAGTCATCATCCATTGCTTCAATAAATTTGTTCTTAATTTCTTCTATTTCTTCATCTTTAGTATATTCTTCAGATGCACCTTTAATAGCTTTAGAAAGTGATTTTACTACACCCTCATAATTCTTTTTAGCTTCAGCTAATTTTTCATCATCAAAATCAGTTGGTCTTCTATAATGAGATAATAATGTAAAGAATCTTACTATTACTGGATCAAATTTTTTAAATAAATCTGGTAATGTAATAAAATTACCTAATGATTTACCCATCTTTTGACCATTTACTGTTACTAAGTTATTGTGAATAAAATATTTAACAAAAGGTACTCCATTAGCACATTCACTTTGTGCTGTTTCACATTCATGATGTGGGAATATATTATCCATACCACCACCATGAATATCAAAAGTATCTCCTAAATATTTTTTAGACATAACAGAACATTCAATATGCCATCCTGGATAACCTTCTCCCCAAGGACTTGGCCATTTCATTAAATGAGTTTTATCAGCAGCTTTCCATAATGCAAAATCTTCTGGTCTTTTCTTATCACTAGCAACTTCTATTCTCTCACCACTAACAGTTTCATCAATATTTCTACGTGATAACTTTCCATAGTCTTTATATTTATCTATTTCAAAATAAACATTATTTTCTTTAGTGACATAAGCATATCCTTTATCTACTAAAGTTTGAACCATATCAATGATTTCAATAATGTGACCTGTTGCTCTACAAGATACATCTGGTCTAGATACATTTAATTTATCCATACAATCGAAATAGATTTTCTCATATTTGTATGCAATTTGATATGGATCTATTTGCTCTATCTTAGCTTGTTTTTCTATTTTAGATTCTCCTTCATCAGCATCTCCTACTAAATGTCCTACATCAGTTATATTTTGAACGTATTTAACATTGTATCCTGAATATTTAAGATATCTATAAATAGTATCAAAACTAATATAACTTTTAGCATGACCTAAATGAGGATAACCATAAACAGTAGGTCCACAGACATACATACCAACATTCTTTCCATGTAATGGAATAAATTCTTCTTTTTCACGACTTATCGTGTTATAAACTTTCAACATATATGTCCACCTCTTTCATAAACTAGATTTTATCATATTTAAAATAAAAAACCAATAAAAATTGGTTTTTATAATTTCTTTTTAAATTCTCCAAGTACTGATACACCATTTGATTCAACAATAAATGCCTCAAATTTTTCTTGTTTAAGTTTAGATTCTAATAAATATTTTTCATATTTAGATAGAACTATATAAGTAATATATGATTTAGAATCATCATAACCACCTGTTGCTTCCCAATATGTAGCATCTCTATCTAATTCTTGTTTAATATAATCAATTATTCTTTTAGGATGTTTTTTACTAAACATCATCATAGTAGAACAAATATTTCTAATATGCATTCTATCTAATATAACAGAATCAAATATTGAACTAAGTATTGAATAAATCATTATTTCAAGACCATTCATAATACCACAAATTATATAAATAACTGCATTAAATGCCAAGCAAAAATTTCCAACTGTTATTTTTTTAGAATGACTTGTAAGTATCATACCAATGATATCTACTCCACCAGTTGATGCTCCTACTGAAAGAGCTATTCCACATCCAAATCCAATCATAGCACCACCAATTAATACATTAGTAAGAACACTATCAGTAATAATCAATTTATCACTTGGTATAATAAATAAAAATACTGTACAAATAGTTACACTAAAAAGAGTTCTATAGAAAAAATATTTACCCATTTTTTTATAAGCTAAATAAAGTAAAGGAATGTTTATAAAATAATATATAGGTGTTGCAATATCAAAAGATGCTTTTATATTACTAAATGATAATATAAATGTTCTTATTAATTGAGATAAACCCATTACACCACCATTATATAAATGATTAGGAACAATGAAAGTATTAACAGCAAAACAATATATAAATAATCCAAATAAAGCAGTTAATAATTCAATATAATTCCAACGTAAATATTTTTTCATAATCTCCTCCGCTGGATAATTATATCATTTTAAAAATTAAAATCAATACAAAAAGAAGAAGATTACTCTTCTTCTATTTTTTCTTCTATTTCTAATGCTTTATCAGGATTATCAAAAAGGCTTTCTCTAACTAAAGTTTCTAACTCTTTATATAGTTCTGGATTGTTTTTAAGTAATAATTTAACATTTTCTTTTCCTTGACCAATCTTTTCACCTTTATAACTAAACCAAGCACCAGACTTATCAATGATTCCAAGATTAACAGCTAGATCAACTATTTCACCAGTTTTAGAAATTCCTTCTCCATACATTATTTCAACTTCAGCAGTTTTGAATGGAGGAGCTACCTTATTTTTAACAACTTTAATAATTGTTTTATTTCCAAGAACATCTCCATTAACTTTAATTTGTTCTCCTCTTCTAACATCAAGTCTAACACTTGCATAGAATTTTAAAGCTCTTCCACCAGGAGTAGTTTCTGGATTACCAAACATAATTCCTACTTTTTCTCTTAATTGATTAATGAAAATACAAATAGTATTTGTTTTATTTATAACACCACTTAATTTTCTAAGTGCTTGACTCATTAATCTTGCTTGAAGACCTACATGAGAGTCACCCATTTCTCCTTCAATTTCAGCTTGAGGTACTAGAGCGGCTACAGAGTCAATTACAATAATACTCATAGCTCCACTTCTAACTAATGCTTCAGTTATTTCAAGAGCTTGTTCACCAGTGTCTGGTTGACTTAATAATAACTCATCAGTATCAACACCAAGTTTTTTAGCATATACTGGATCTAATGCATGTTCAGCATCAATAAATGCTGCTTTTCCTCCTGTTTTTTGTACTTCTGCAATTGCATGTAAAGCAATTGTTGTTTTACCACTTGATTCTGGACCAAATATTTCAATTATTCTTCCTTTAGGAAATCCACCTACACCTAAAGCTTGGTCTAACATAATAGAACCACTTGATACAACATCTATATTACTTATTCCTCTTTCTCCTAATTTCATAATTGCGCCTTTACCGAATTGTTTTTCGATATCAGCTAACACTTGATCTAACGCTTTGTCTGAATCTTTTTTCATATGTTTCTCCTTCATGATTTAATTGTAAACTAATTAAAAATGTTTGTCAATAACTTTTTGCAAACTTTTGTTTGCTATATAATTCAATTATTGGTAAACACTTGCTTTTATAATTAAATACTTGGTTTGAAAGGCTTCTAAAAACTAATTTTTATATGTAAACTTGTTTGTCAAAAATAAAAAACAGCTTTTTTAGCTGTTTAATTTAAAATATATTTTTTATTCTTTTCAAAGTATTGTACACCACTTATTATTGATAGAACTACTGCTATCATGATAATAACTTTTCCTGGATATACACTCATTAGTGAAAATGGTAAATCATTAAAGAATACTAATGTTATTCCTACTAACATAAATGCTGTTTTAGTCTTTCCAGCTTTAGATGCTGCAACTGCACCATTCTTTTGTCCAGCAATCATCTTAATTGAATCAACTGCTATATCTCTACATACAATTACAACAGGAATAATTGGACTAATATATCCATTAACTGCAAGTATTATTAATACTCCATTAACTAATATCTTATCAGCAATAGCATCCATAACTTTACCTAAGTCAGTAACTAAATTATATTTTCTTGCTAGATAACCATCTAGGAAATCTGTTAATGATGCTATTAAGAATATAACACCACAAATTATATCTTTACCATCTATTATTAGTTCAGGTTTAATTCTTAATTCTGGAAAACTAATTCCTATTCCTTCTAAAGGAAACATCATTATAACTAATAAAAATATTGCTAAAAGCATTCTGCATACTGTTATTTTATTTGGTACGTTCATAATTCACTCCTCTCACTAATAGAAAACATTTCTACTTCTTTTTTATGTTCATCTGTTGCATATTTAACAATTAATATAACTAGAACTATTAATAATAAAACAGAAGCACTATAAATAAGTACATATTTCCATGTACTCTTTTTCTTTCTTTTAACTGTATATGGTGAAACTATTTTATTACTATCATTTTTCTTTTCTAGTATCTCAAATTCTCTGGTTTTTTCTAAAATATCATCAACTGGAATTCTAGAAGTATATCCAAATATAAATTCATTGAATTTATCCATTATTTCATCTTCATCTAAATTCAAATATTTTGTATATTTCTTAATTGTTTCTTTTAAGAAAAATACATCTTTAAATGCATTTACATTTCCATCTTCTAAATTATCTAATTGACTCTCTGTTATATTTAAATCTTTAACAACTTCTTCTTTAGAAATACCAATAGTTTCTCTTGCCTCTTTAAAACTTTCTCCTATTTCTTTCACGATATTTCTCCTATAAATAATAATTCTTAATAAGCCATGTTCTGTACCTTAAAGGTGACATACATTTATCTAGTGCAAGCACTCCCTTACTCCTTTATTAATTCATTCGTAAGAGTTCCCCTACCAAATTTGGGTTTCTCACTCGCGGGGTTTACCTCGTTCCACATTTATTATTCCTAATAAACTCGTCTCTATGGCACTTTTACATCTACTTTAATCAGGTCTTGATTATTTCGAAGCCGTTAGTATTGCTACTACCTAGGGTTATTTTTTCCCCTAGCACGAACTTTTTATGCATTCCAGCATAAGTGAGCATGGACTTTCCTCTACATAACTTAATACGCAGCGTATGTCTTAAAAATTATTCTCCATAAACAACTTTTTCTAAATCACTAACTCTCTTTAATAGATCTACGTTAGTAATTCCTTTATTAGATCCGGCTATATCAAGAGATGATTTTAAGTTTCTTACTTCAGCTTTTAATTTATCATTTTCTGCTTCTAAAGCTTTAATCTCACTTACAAGTTTCTTAGTTGTAGTTTCAAAATCTACATAATCTTTAATAATCATATCTAAGAATTGATCAACCTCTTGTGGTCTATAACCTCTTGCATCAATTTTAAACTCTTTATCTAGAATCTCTCTAGCAGTTAGAAATCTCTTATCATCATACATCTTTTTTAGCCTCTCTTCCAATGTAATTTTATCACTACTTATATTGTTTTGTCAAACTTGTCAATAAAAAAGAAGCTAACAGCTTCTTAGTTATTTTTTACTAAAATCTTTTTTATAATAATTAATTATTTCACTAAAATCATTCTTATTAATATCACTAAATTCAAACGAATATTTAAGAGTTCCATCATTCTTATAAATAATCTTATCTACATTAGTATAATCTATTATTATATTTTTAATATTTTTAGAATAATAAATAACATTAATTTTTATTTCATCTTCATTAGGAACATATTCAGTTTTATAAATACTATTATATTCATCAAAGAAATCTTTTGATTTAAGATTACATTCTTTATTATTATCATTAACATTTTCAAACTCACAACGATTAACAATATTTTTAATTAATTCAATATTAGTATATTTATCATTTAAAGATTCTATATCTTTAATTTTAGTAATTTTATAATTATCAATATTCATTTGATATTTATTGTTTTTATATACCAAATAAATCTTATCACTATAATCACCCTCATCAACAACTGTTAAATTTGAATCAGTTGAATAATTATAACTTGTTTGTTCTAAACCATCATCTTTTGTTATTTTAACTGAATAATTATTATTAATATTTTCTAATAATTTTGTAATATTAGCATCAGCATCACTAGCAATATAACCATCTAAATTACCTGTACCTCCAGATAAACAAACGAAAACTAATACTACTATTATTCCAATAATTAGTAATAAACTTTTTTTACCATCTTTATTACTTAGGTAATCCTTTAACATAATATTTCACCTATTAAATTATCTTTTCTACCATTTAAGAAATCTTTGGTATCCATCTCTTTCTTACCAGCAGGTTTAATTCTAGTAAATATTATTTCTTTATCTTTACACATTACTCCTATACCATCTTTATATATAGAAACTATCTCACCACATTTACCCGATTTAGCATCTCCTATACGAGAAGAACACACTTTAATAATTTCATCATTTAAAGTTGTATATGCTACTGGGAAAGGATACATTCCTCTTATTTGATTGTATACTTCTTTTGCAGTTTTATTATAATCAATTTTTTCTTCTTCACGTTTAATGTTATATGCAAATGTTACTTCACTTTCATCTTGTTTAGTTCTTGTGTTTGTTCCATCAAAAATACTAGGTAATGTTTTTAATAATAAATCACGACCTAAAATACTTAATTTATCATGAATAACACCAACGTTATCTTCATCATCAATCTTAATTTCTTCTTGAGTAATAATATCCCCATCATCCATTCCAGGAGCCATATACATAATAGTAATACCAGTTTTATCATAACCATTAATAATGGCTCTATGAAGAGGAGATCCTCCTCTTAATTTTGGAAGTAAACTTGCATGTACATTTATAGCTTTATACTTTGGAGTATCAAGCAATATACTTGGTATTATTTGACCATAAGCACATGTAATAATAACATCTGGATTCTTTTTTAAAATATATTCATATTCATTTCTAATCTTTTCTGGTTGATAAACTTCTATATTATTATCAAGTGCAACTTGCTTTACAGGACTATATGTAAGAGTATGATGTCTTCCAACATAACTATCAGGTTGAGTAACAACCATTATTACATTAGTTTCTTTAATTAACATTTCTAGTACAGGAACACTAAATTCAGGAGTTCCCATAAATATAACTTTTTTATCTTTCATATACATCATCCCTCTAAATTATATTAAATATTTATGTTTATATCAACATTTACATTTTTTATAATCATCTCATTTATTTCTTTTAAAACTCTATATAAATCACTAGCATCTTTATATTTAATCATTATATTAAATCTATATTTGTTTTTTAATTTTACTATTGCTGAAACACTTGGTCCTAGAATAATATATTTATCATTTAAATTATTATCTAAATATTTTTTAATTTTATTAGCACCACTACCTGCATCTTCAAATGAAGTACTAATAGTTGTTATATTACAAATATAATAATATGGTGGATAAAATAATTTCTTTCTAATAACCATTTCTCTATTAAAGAACTTATCAAAGTCATTTTCAATAACACTTTGATAAACATAATTATTTGGATTATATGTTTGAATAATAACTTTTCCAGGCAAATTAAATCTACCAACTCTTCCAGAAGTTTGACTTAATAATTCATATGTCCTTTCACTACTTCTAAAGTCTGGCATAGCAAGTGTTGCATCACTATTTATTATTCCAACTAGACTAGCATTTTCAAAATTAAGACCTTTACTAATCATTTGAGTTCCAACAAGTACATTATATTTTCCAGAGCTAAATTCACTAATTATTTTTTGATGTGCATTTTTAGTACTAGTTGTATCTGCATCCATTCTAAGTACTTTTGTATTATATTTCTTTTCAATATATTCAGATAGTTTTTCAGTACCAAGACCTAAATCTTTAATAGCATCTTCATGACAGCTAGGACAAGTACTACTTTTTAATACTCTATATCCACAATAATGACAACTATATGAATTACTACTCTTGTGATAAATAAGAGATATATCACAATTAGGACATTTATAAACATATCCACAATTAGTACAAGATAAAAATGTACTAAAACCACGTCTATTTAATAATAAAATAATTTGTTCATTTTTAGATAAAGATTTATTAATTTCTATATCTAATTTTTCACTAATAATATAATTATGTTTTTTAGCTTCAATATTCATATCAACAAGTTCTATTTTAGGAAAAGAACCACTTATTCTATTTCTTAAATTTATTAAATGAAATACACCTTTTTTACCTCTTGCATATTGTTCTAAACTAGGTGTTGCACTACCAAGAACTACTTTAGCATTATGATACTTTCCTCTTTCAAAAGCTATATCTATAGCGTTGTATTTAGGAGTATTTTCTTGCTTATATGTTGCACTTTGACATTCATCTATAATAATTAAACCAATATTATTAAGTGGTGCAAAAATTGCACTTCTAGCACCAACAACTATAGATACTTCTCCTTTAGATATTCTTCTATATTCATCATATTTTTCTCCTTCACTTAATGAACTATGAAGAACAGCAACTGTATTACTAAATACATTTTTAAATCTAGATACTATTTGTGGTGTTAAACTAATCTCTGGTACTAAAACAATAGAAGTTTTATTCTTTTTAATCATTTCTTTTATTAATTCAATATATACTTCAGTCTTTCCACTACCAGTAACACCATATATTAAATATTTATCATCCTTAGAATTTAATATTTCTTTAATAGCATGTTCTTGTTCATCAGTTAAATTAATATTTCTATTCTCTTCTTTAACAAATGATACTTCTCTATTAACTTCATATTTATTTTCAATAACAATATTATTCTCTATTAAATGTTTTAAAGATGGACAATTTATTTCGCTTTTTAATATTTCACCATCTTTTAATTTATTTATTATTTCTATCTCTTTAGTTGCTCTTTTATGATTAGAAATATATTCATCTAAATCTACTTCTTTATTTAAAGATACTTTTGTTTCATATTTAATATTTATATTTGTATTAATAGATGCTTTTAATGCTTTTGGGAGCATAGCTTGATAACAAGATATTTTAGTGCATATTAAATCATTACTCATTTTATCTCCTAATTTGAGTAATTCATCATTTAAATAAAAATCACTATCTTGTATTCTAATTATTGATTTATAATTAACTTCTTTATCAAAATTATTATGTATTTTTAAAGTAAAGCCTTCTACTTCATGTGAAGCAAAAGGCACTATTACTTTATGTCCAACTTTTAAAATACCAACTAATTCTTCAGGAATCATATAATCAAATACTCTATTTAGTGATTTAACACTATATTCAATTATTACACTTGCTAACATTAAATTCCTTTCAAAAATGGATTATTTTCTAATTCCTCTCCTACAGTTGTACTTTCTCCATGTCCTGGATATACAATTACATCTTTAGGCATATATTTAAATATTTTTAGACTCTTAACCATTTTTTCTTCATTTTCATAATCATAATTACCTATTGTACCTTTAAATACAAAATCACCAGTAAACAAAACATTATATTTATCAAAATAGAAAGACACACTATCTAATGTATGACCATATGTCTCAATTATTTTAAAATGAAAAGGTTCAATAGCAATATCACCAGAATCATTAAAATCAATAAACTTTGCTTTTTTAAATTCATTTTGAATATCTTTTAATGCACCAACATGATCAAAATGATGATGTGTTATTAAAATACCATCTACTTCAAGTTTATTGTCTTTTACATATTTAATAATTTTATCAGCATTATCTCCCGGATCAATTATTAATGCTTTAATTCCAAGGTTTATAACATAGCAATTTTCTTCCAACTCCCCCGTCACTAAGCATTTTACATTTAGCATATTTCGTCTCCATTTTCATCAAACATTTCAAGTAATTTATCTAATCTATTTAATACTTTAAATCCATGACTTTCTAAATCTTTTGAAAATCTTACTGGAATTCCACCAGTACTTTCCCACTCTTCTAAATTACCAGCAAAATCATCTACCAAAATAGCCCCTTCACTATGTACCATTTTAGTTTTAGATATTTCTTTTGGTACTAATAAAATAGTGATATCTTTAAAGTGTTTTCTTAAATATTCTACTTTTACTACACCTTCTGTTAATGAATTAATATGTGTTAGAAAACTAATTTCAAATCTTTTACTTTTAATTAACTTATTAATACACTTAACTGAATCATTTAAAATATTATCATCATTAATAATAGATGCAAAATCAAAATGCGCAAAAAACTCTCTTTTTTGTAATTCTTCTGTTACATCTACACCACTTGCTTCTAATGCTTCATAAAGTGTAGGAATTGTATCTAATACAACACCATCAAAATCAATATATAGTCTTCTCAAAGCATATCACCTCTTACTACAAATATAATATTTTATGAGTATTTTGTCAATTTAAGACAAATAAAAAAAGCATACTAATGTATGCTTTTATGCTAATGTTCTTACTAGTCTTGCTTGTAGATATGGTCTTGCAAATGTTTCTTCTAATGCAAGTATACTATTTTTATATCTTTTATATGCTTCTTCGTAATTTCCTTCTTCAATTTGTCTTACACAATAATCTACTACATTATCATAGATATAATTGAATGCCAAATCACTATTTTCACAATTGTTAATTGCTTCTACAACAATTGGAGCTGTTTCATAATAATGTTTAATATCTTCTTCAGATACAAAGTTATCTCTAAACCATCTAAGTACATTTAGTTCATAACAATTGTCATTAAAATTCTCATTAAAGAATCTCATACATGCTGTTGTTAAATAACAACCAACATCTGTAGTTTCTTTACTACCACTAGTATTATCTACAATTTTTCCTTTTCCTGTTGAACTATCCCAATCGATATGTATTGATTTATGATCTGGATCTTTTGGATCTTTATCATAAAAATCAATATGGTCCTTTCCATTTTTATCAGTATGTACTTTTATTTTTTTATCATCACTCATTTTATTTTTTTCCTCCACCTTTTAGCATTTCTGCTTTCCACAATTCTTCTAATTCACCAAAATCATAAGATAATCTTTCACAATAGTTTTCATTATTTGGTTCTGTTTCAACATACTTTGCAAAATAATCTGTTATTTCTAAATCTAATTTTTTAAGATCTTCTGTACTGATATTTGTTAAAGTATTATTTTTTTCATAATCTTCATGCCAACTATTAATTACTTCTTTAACCCACAATAATGGTTCTTTTTTTTCATAGAATGAACTTTCTAATATTGTATCGATATTCTCAATAATACTATCGAAATATTTTTTTACCATTTCCCTTCCTTCCAATTTTATGTCATTTTCATCCAATGAAAAACTGTTTTCTTCTACTTTTTTCAAATAATCACCCCTATTTCATATTTATTTTAACATAAAAAATAGCAGACTAAATCTACTATTTTAAAAATTATTCTACATATTCACCATCTAATGAGAAGCTTTTTGTATCAGTTATTTTAACATCTACTATTTTTCCTATTATTGAATGTGGTCCTTCTATATTAACAAGTTTCATATTTTCAGTATAACCACATACTTTAGTATTGTCTTTTTCACTTTCACCTATTACTAAACACTTAACAGTTTTATCCATAAGTTTTTTATTTGCTTCATTACTATATTTATTTATTACTTCATTTAATCTATGTAATCTATCCATCTTCTCTTCTTCACTAACTGTTTGTTCCATTCTAGCAGCAGGTGTATTTTCTCTTGGAGAAAATGCAAATGTAAATGCTCCGTCAAATTTACATTTATTTACTAAATCTAATGTTTCTTGAAAATCTTCTTCTGTTTCGCCTGGGAAACCTACGATGATATCTGTTGTAATACTAGAATCTTTTACTTTAGAACGAATTTGATTATATAATTTTAAATATTCTTCACGAGTATATCTTCTATTCATTAGTTTTAGAATTCTATTACTTCCACTTTGTAGTGGTAAATGTATATAAGGCATAATATTATCTCTTGACGCGATTATATCAACCATTTCATCAGTAAAATCCCATGGATGTGAAGTAACAAATCTAATTCTATCTATTCCAGTATCACTAACATCACTTAATAAATTAGCTAAGTTATAATCATCATAAATGTCTTTTCCATAAGCATTAACATTTTGACCAAGTAATGTTATTTCTTTATATCCTTTTTCTTTTAAATCTTTTACTTCATTAACAATATCTTCTTTTTTTCTACTTCTTTGTTTTCCTCTTGTATATGGAACTATACAATATGTACAAAACTTATCACAACCATATTGAATATCTACCCAAGCACTATAAATACTATCTCTTACAGTAGGTACTCCCTCTACTACATCACCTTCATAGCTTAATACTTCTACTTGATTCTTTTTAGTATCTATTTTTTCTTTAATAACATTTAACATATTATCTAAATTATGAGTTCCAAATACAAAATCTACATATTTATATTTAGAAAGTATTTCATTTACTACAACTTCTTCTTGAGCCATACATCCACAAAGTCCAACTAAAAGATCTGGATTTGTAGTATCTTTTATATGTTTTAATACACCTAAAAAACCAAATACTTTATCATGTGCATTTTCACGAATTGCGCAAGTATTTAAAATAACTATATCTGCATCTTCATAAGATTCTGCTTTTTTGTAACCAACACTCTCTAACATACCATTTATTTTTTCAGAATCATGTTCATTCATTTGACATCCATAAGTTCTTACAAAGTATTTTTTATTATTACCAAACTTATCATCTAATTGTTTATAACTTGTGTAATTAATATCATGTTGATTTCTTTTTTTAGCATCAATCATATTTGGTTTTTTCATATAAATCACTTCCTTGCCATATTATAGCATATTTTATTGAAATATAAATACAATTATGTTAGAATACTCATCAATTTGAGGTGTTAATATGAAACCTAATAAATTTAATAAATATGATAATTTTACAAAAGGTAGAGCTATTTTTGTTGTTAGTTTGGGTTTACTACAACCACATTTAAATGTAATCGATGTTGAAGAAAGTTTCTTTTTAAACTTAGGTGAGTTTGCAAGAAATAAATTACAAGAAGACCCAAAGAAATATTTGTCATTAGTAACATTAATAGTACCAAACTTTATGCTCAAAAATAAACTTGTTTTTCGTGAAACTGAAGAAACTGTTAAAAAACTATATGATATCTTAGGAGATATACGTACTCAATATGATTATTTTGAATTATTAGATAGTGGTATTGACCCAAATACTATAGATAAATTAAGTTTATTGGCTGGTGAATATTTAGAATGGCAAAATTCATTTAATAAGAATTATGTATCATCATTATTACTAAATTAAAAGATGTTTTTTAAAAAACATCTTTTATTTTTCAATATTTATTACTTTTCCATCACCACATGTACATCTATGAAAAATAACACTCTTAACATTATCTTCACAAACTAGATTACACTGATTTACAACTGATGGTGGCATAATAAAATCTTTTATATTTTGAATATTATTTGCAATAACACATACAACACATAATGCTACAAGTGTAATGATAAAATAAACTACCATTTTTCTAGTATCAGCTTCGTGTTTATCTTTTTGTTTCTTACTATCAAAATAGAAAATTTGAGCTGGTGCTTTTATTAAATTACTTACATAATAATGATGACAATGATTGCATTTAACAGTATCGCTACCCATTTCCCAACCGCATCTTAAACATTTCATATTCTATTTTCCTTCATTTTCTTCTTTTAATTCAAATAATAAATCTCTAAGAACTGTTGCTCTTTCAAAATCAAGAGATGCTGCTGCTTCTTTCATTTCTTTTTCAACTGTAGAAATCATATCAAGCATTTCTTTCTTAGAATATTTTTGCTTTTCAACTTTTTCTTCTTTCTTATTAATTGTTATTTCTTCGCCAATATTCTTAACAATTGTTTTAGGTATAATATTATGATCTTTATTATATTTTTCTTGAATAGAACGTCTTCTACTTGTTTCATCTATTGCAATTCTCATTGCATCACTTATATAATCTGCATACATAATAACTGTACCATTTTCATTACGTGCTGCTCTACCAATAGTTTGAATTAAAGATCTATCACTTCTTAAGAAACCTTGCTTATCAGCATCCATTATACAAATAAGTGATACTTCTGGAATATCTAAACCTTCTCTTAAAAGATTTATTCCAACTAAAACATCTATTTTACCAAGTCTTAGATTTCTTATTATATTTAATCTTTCCAATGTTTTAATTTCATTATGTAAATATGTTACTTTATAACCTAATTCTTTTAAATATGATGTTAATTCTTCACTCATACGTATAGTAAGTGTTGTAATTAGTACTCTTTCATTCTTTTCAATACGTTTATTAATTTCTTCTAAAATATTATCTATTTGATTCTTAGTTGGTCTTACTTCGATAATTGGATCTAATAATCCAGTTGGTCTAATAATTTGTTCTACAGTTTGATTATGTACTAATGATAATTCATAATCACCTGGAGTTGCTGATACATATATAACTTGATTTAATTTTTTCTCAAACTCATCAAATTTAAGTGGTCTATTATCCATCGCACTAGGTAATCTAAATCCATAATCAACAAGAGTTTGTTTTCTCATATGATCTCCATTATACATTCCCCTTACTTGAGGTAATGTAACATGAGATTCATCTATAATTAATAGAAAATCTTTTGGAAAGAAATCTATTAATGTAGTTGGTGTTTCACCTGCTTCTCTAAGTGATAAATGTCTACTATAGTTTTCTATACCATGACAGAAACCTGTTTCACGTAACATTTCTAAATCATACATAGTTCTTTCTCTAAGACGTTGTTCTTCTAATAATTTACCTTCACTTTTTAATACTTCTAATCTTTCATTTAATTCTTTTTCTATTCTAGAAGTTGCTTCTTTTAACTTTTCATCGCTTGTTACAAATAAAGATGCTGGAAAGATACTTATGGTTTTTACACTATTTTTAATGTGTCCTGTAAGTGGATCAAATAAACATATTTTATCTATTTCATCTCCAAAGAAATCTACTCTTATACCACTTTTCTTTTCACCAATTGGTACTAAATCTACAGTATCTCCTTTTACTCTAAATGTACCACGTTTAAAATCAATATCATTTCTTTCATATTGCATGCTTACTAATTTTTCTAGCATTGCATCTCTATCAATAGTATCTCCTACTGAAAGATTTAACATTTTATTTATATATTCATCTTTTTCACCAATATTATATATACATGAAACACTAGATACTATTATTGTATCTCTTCTTTCTATAATAGCTGCTGTAGCAGCGTGTCTTAATTCATCTATTTCATCATTAATAGATGAATCTTTTTCAATATATAAATCTTTTGAAGGAACATATGCTTCAGGTTGATAATAATCATAGTATGATACAAAATACTCTACTTTATTTTCTGGAAATAATTCTTTAAATTCTGCATATAATTGTCCTGCTAATGTTTTATTATGTGCTAAAACTAAAGTTGGTTTATTAGTTCTTTCTATAACATTAGCCATTGTAAAAGTTTTACCTGTTCCAGTAGCACCTAAAAGAACCTGGTGTTTTTTACCAGAATTAATACCTTCAACTAACTTATCAATAGCTTCAGGTTGATCTCCACTAGGTTTATAATTTGATACTAATTTAAACATATATACCTTCCTTTGACATGTATATTTTATCATGTTTTATAAAAAAATAATATGCTATAATAATATTGGTGAAAGATATGAAAAGAATGCCAACTGAAGTACCATTAGAAAATGAAATTGTTAAGCACGATGCAAATTATCTAGAAAACAATTTAACTAGAATTAATAATATTGTTGGACAATATGACTACAAATATAGAAGTAATACTGATAATGGTTTGTTAAATGATTTTACTAATGAAAAAGTTGAAGTAACTGCTCAATCAGAAAATGAAATAGTTATAAAAGGAAACAGTATTTTTTTAAAAACTGAAAAGAATGGTACTGAAAAATTATTAAATTCTCTTACTAAACTTAATTCTATTATTAGTAGTGAAATTAATAGAATGTTAGAGTTAAAAGAAACTTATAATAACTTAGATAAAAGTTTAATATTTGATTATGATATTAGATCAGAATTATTAGATTCAAATCTATTAACAAGTGATATAAACTCATTATTAGATAGTCAATCTAATCAAAATGAATTCTTTCTATCAAAAGCAAATGTTAATCCTTGCATACAAGGTGGAACTTATACAAAAGATGATTTTCAAAAAGAATATGCTCTTTATTATAATTCTCCACTTTCAAGAATTTTTGATAGTTTTGTAAATTCAAATAATGAATATGAAATACCAGATATAGTTTTTGAAAAGAAGTCTGGTATTGTAAATAAATATAATATTTTTATATTAGTTGATGATGAAGATACAATTGAAAAAATAAAAGAAAAAGTTATTAGTTGTATGGAAGCTTATGCCGGTGAAAAATATAAAAATCTTGTTAGTAGAGGCGTTTCTTTTTCATATAATGATGGAGTTCTAGATATAAACTTATCAATTGCTGTTGATTCAGCATTAGCAACTAATATGATATCTTCTGAAGAAATAGATCCATTCTTTATAAAGGAGGATTTAAATAATGACTAGAATAAATAAAAAAAGATTAAATAGTAATATTACTAATTTAAGAAAACTTGAAAATGTAAGAAATGAAATCTCACATATTAGATTAACTATCTCAGAATTTATAAATGATTCTAAAAAAGCATTAACTGGTGAAGGATATAATGCTGTTAGAGAAAGATTAAGCTATTTTACAACTATTCTTGAAAAAGAAGAATTGTTATGTCAAATAGTTGAAAATAATTTTATAGCCGGAAATCAAACTATGATTGATTATATGGAAGAATTTGATGTCCTTGATACAGCTGATTTAGAAAAAGTTGAAAAAAGTTTAAATTGGTCAAGAACTCAAATAAATGAATTATCTAAAAAAATAACTTCACTTATTAAAGAAGATGATTCTTCTGAATTATTACAAGGAATTAGAAAATCATTAGCAGGTTTTACTAGTTCATATGAATATAGTTTAAGATTAAAAAATAAATTAGAGGGTTTAGAAGAAATTGATACTATGATTGATAGTTCAATTAGTTCTACATATAGTGATTGTTCTAGAATTAATAGAGCAATAAATAAAATATAAAGTGGTATTTATTTATCACTTTTTTTAGTGTAAAATATAATTGGTGATAATATGTATCAATGTATTTATTGTGGAAATAGAACTGATGATAATAATAGTCCTTGCACAGGATGCGGTTCTAAAGATTTTAAAAAATATGAACCTGAAAAACCAACTGTTATAACAAGACCTCCACAAGGTGGTTATACATTAAAAATAAATAATGGTGAATATAACAGATATCGTGAAGAACAAGATAAAAAGAAATTAAAAAAAGTATTTATAGGTATGGTTATAATGTTTATAATATTTGTTTTTTATATTTATAAAAATACATATAGTCCTATGTTTCCAATTTTATTAGTTATGTTTGGAGTAATACTATTCACTACCATATTATTAGCTCCTAAAATAATAAAAAGATTTTATGAAAGAAGAAATTATAAACATGATCATTTAGCTAGAAATGGAATACTTGTTAAGAATCTTCCTTATAAAGTAATTACTAGAGATTTTCCAAATCATAATTATAAGTTTTGTACATTAGAAGTTAAATATGAAATAAATGGTGAAATGCAAACTTTTATGAGTCATCCATTCTTTGATGATAATTTTCCTAAAGATAAAGTTGATTTATTATATGATCCTGATGATCTTTCGAATAATTATATAGATTTCAATATATATTAAAAGAACTATTAAATTAATAGTTCTTTTTTAATCCTCTAATTCTTACTTTTCCTAATCTTTTACCTTCTAAATCAAATGAATAATCTTCACATAATTGTTCTAAATATTTAAAACTAACTTTATTATAAAAATGTCTATAATCTCTTAATGATTCCATATAATATGTTGGATCAATAACAATTGCATCATTTTCATCAATTGGTTTTAATGGTGAACCATCAATAATATGTTTATCAAAATCAAAATGACTTTGTTCTATATATATTTTAGGCATCTCTACAAAATGTGGTAATCTTTCTCTTAAACCCATATTAATAGCAAGATAATAATCATTTTTTAATAATAATTCATAGTATTCATCTCTTAAAGCTGAATATTCACATACTCCAGGATATGAAGTTAATTGCATAGCTTGAAATTCAAGTTGTTTTATTTGACTCATTATCTCTTTTACTTTCTCTGGAGTGTTATTTTCTAATTTTGTTATTAAATAATCCATTTCATCTACATAATAAGCATATAAACCAACATTCCTATCAAATGTTAATCTAGACATTTCACATTTTAATTCAAATAATCTTTTTCTGTCTTCTTGTAATTGTTTTTTTAATTGTGGAATTTCTAAAGATTCAACAACATATTTTATATCTTTATTCATAATAATCTCCTGTAAACATTATATCATATAAAAAAATAGAGGTATATAATACCTCTATTATAAAATATTTGTTTTTATTAATATTGCTGTTGCTTGGAAAATAAATGTTGCTATAGTTGCCATCATAATTGGAATATTTTTATTAATTATATTACCTTTTAATGTATCACTAAAGTTATATAATGCAGCATATATTAAGCCAATAAATTGAATTATAAATCCTAGTGCCAATGCTCCAATAATAATTGGTGGTCTACTACTCATAATTGGATTATTAAAAATAGTAAATATAGAATATCCATTCATTATACAAAAGCCAACTAAACCATGAGCATATATACCTAGTAATCCATCTTTTTGTGTTCCTACATAATAACCTGCTAAAAAGAATACAAAACCAAATATAACAATAGGAATTACTGCAGGCCCTAAGAAAAAACTTGAAATAATATTCATAATACCAATTGCTGTAGCGCAGATGCCAAATAAACTGTTTTCAAACTTTTTTAATCCTTCTACTCTTATTTTTCCTAGTTGCATTAATGAATAATAAGCATCATTTTCAACTTTTTTTGGATATAATTCTCTTGCTTCTTGATAAGCTGCTAATAACATTTGATAATCTTTTTTTGAATATTCTCTACTCATATTAACCTCCTAATCAAGCAATGGGAATAATGGTGATACACCTAACTTATATGGTACTAATCTTATCAACACTAACCCTGCTAAATATAAAAATGATATAATTGCTTTTATATATTTAACCTCTCTCACTTTTGGAACAACACTCTGTAATATAGTTAATAATATAGCTGCTGCATATACAAAGATAATTGAATATAAATGATTTCTAGCTGAATGAGATAAATCGCTCATTGCTGGATTCGTTTTAATTATTTCAAAAACATCTTGGCATATGAAAACAAATCCTATTCCTCCATGTGAACATAAAAATATTAGTCCTGCATATGGGACAAAAATTCCTATCATTAACCCTGCTAAATAAAATACCAATCCAAATAAGACTCCAGCTTCTGTATTACAAATAAATACAGCTGGTATTGTTAATAAAGCACATAATATTGCAAAAAAATTATCTAGTTTTTTATCATCCAAACCTAACCTTTTCATCAATGGTTGATTGTTATTTACTCTTTTTACAGAATCAGCTAATGTATCAACAGCTTTTTGAGGATTTATTTCATACAATTTATTTAATTCACTAATATATTGATCATAATAACTCTCTTTCATATCTATTCTCCTACACTAATTTTAACATTTTAATTATTTTTAGACAATAAATTGTTGACAATACTATTTTTATTTGATAATATTTTGTCATTACCGTTAATTTTATACAGGATGTAACACTTATTTTTATAGGAGGATTAATGAATTTAAGTGAAGAAGAATTAAAAAAAGAGACACATCATTTAGAATTGACAACCAAACTTTTGAGGGAACAAATTAGTGAACTGGCACAAGACCTCTACGATAATGAGGAAAAGCAAAAAGAATTTAAAAAATTTGTTTGGGATACTAGAGCTGAACTAGATCCTACAGAAATGAAAACTATCATGTCTAACAATGATCAAGAAATTGATAACTTAGAGATGAAAGCAAACTATTACAAAAAACTTTACAAAATACAAAACTCACCTTATTTTGCTAAGATTGTATTTGAAAGTGATGAAGGGACAAATGATATCTACATTGGACTTACGTACTTAACTAAGGAGAATGAAAATATCATTTTTGATTGGCGTGCTCCAATATCAAGTGTATTCTATGATTATGAATCAGGAGATGCACAATATGAAGCACCTGGAGGCATTATAAAAGGATATCTTCACAATAAACGACAGTTTACTATAGAGGATTCAAAAATCAAAAGAGTATTTGATTCAAAACTAAATGTTCAAGATGAATTATTACAAGAAGTTCTTGCTAATAAAACTGATGAATATATGAAAAATATAGTTAATACTATTCAAACAGAACAAAATGCAATAATAAGAAATGTTAAAGATAAAAACTTAATAGTTCAAGGTATAGCAGGTTCTGGAAAAACATCAGTAGCACTTCATAGAATAGCTTTCCTACTCTATAAGATTAAAAACTTAACAAGTGATAAAGTATTAATATTCGCACCAAATAAAGTATTTAGTGAATATATCTCAAATGTACTTCCTGAACTTGGTGAAGAAAATACAAAAGAAACAACATTCAGTGATTTCTTAGAGACATATATAACAGAATATAAATCAATTGAAACATTTACTTCATTTATAGAAAGATATTATAAACATGAAGAAGGATACGTAGATTTAATTAAATTTAAACAATCAAATGAAATAATACCAGTTATAGAAGAATACATAAAAAACTATACAAAAAATGCTACATTCACAGAAGAAATATTAAATCATGATTTATATATAGAAAAATCAAAACTAAATTATTATTTAAAGGAAAGATACTCCTCTATTCCATTACTTGAAAGAATTGATGAAATAGCTACTAAAATAGCTGAGATGGAATTTAAAGGAAATAAATCAAAACAAAGACAAATAAGAAAATGGTTAAGAGAAAGATTAAATATCTCAATAGATATGAAACAAATATATAAAAACTTCTATAAAAGTGAAGAATTTATAAATGCATATCATAAAGAATTACCAGATTCATATATAAATAGATTAGATGATAAAAGTATTTCATTTGAAGATGCTTGCTTATTTGTATATATGAAAAGTTTAATGATGTTCTTAGGAAATGATTATTCAATAGAACAAACAATTATTGATGAAGCACAAGATTATAATATACTTCAATATATATTACTAAAAAAGATACTTAAGAAAAGTAAATTTACAATACTTGGAGACATTAATCAAACAATAAATCCATATTATCAATATAAATCACTTGAAGATTTAAAAAGTGTATTTAAAGATGGTACTAATTATATAGAACTTACTAAGACATATAGATCTAGTCCAGAAATAATTGAACATACAAATAAAATATTAGGATTAAACTTAATTTCAGCAATTAGAAGAGATACTAAAATACCAGTTGAGTTTAGAAATGAAGATAATCTTAAAGAACAATTAATTAATGATATAAATAATCTAAGTAAAGATAATAGAAGTATTGCTATTATTACTAAAACTGATGTTGAAGCAACTAAAATATATAAATTGCTTCATAAAGATGTTGAAGATTTAGTCTTAATAGCAAATAATTCAAAAGCATTCTCAAGAAAACTAGTTACTCTACCATCTTATATGGCTAAAGGATTAGAATTTGATGCAACAATTATTTATACAGAAAAAGATAATAAATATACTTATGATGAAAGATATTTATATTATGTATCATGTACAAGAAGTCAACATCATTTAATAATTTATAATCAAGAAAAAACAACTGATTAATCAGTTGTTTTTGTTAGTTCTAATGACATTTGAGGTTCTTGTCCTAATTTCATATATGGTAATAATATATGATTTAGTTTATTACATATTTCTTCTATTGTTGCTCCTTTTATTTGAGCTGCTGCAGCTGTTGTACGTCCACTACCACCAAATTGTTGCATAACAGTAGAAACATCTATTACCCCATTACTTCTTGCACTAATAAATAAAGTGTCTTCATTAATATAACCAATAGCAAATACAGCATGAGCATCAACATTTGTTAACATATCATTTGCTACTTTAGCTAAATCTTCTGTTTTAAAAATTCTATTTGGATCTTTTACATCATATGTAACAGCATATTTTTGTGAAACCATTTCTGCATTACTTGATATTTCTCTTATAAAATTCAAGTTTTCAACAGATTCTCTAAACATTGCTTTTGCTTCAGATGTTTTAGCACCTTTATTAATTAATTTAGATACAGCACTAAACATTGCATCACTATCAAAGTTTAATGTAAAAGAATCCAACATTATTCCTGCTAATAAATAGTTAGCATGTGTTTTATCTATTTTAACACCATATAATCCAATTAATCTAGTTATTTCCTCACAAACACTAGATAATCTTTCTTCTATATAAGCATAGTTAGATTTAATAGTTGTTGCATCTGTTTTATGATGATCAATTATATATACTCTTTTAAATCTATCTAAATGATTTTTTGTTGCCATTCTAGGTTCTTGATTAACATCAAGAGCAATCATTAAACTATTATTTGTTAATAAACTGTTAAGATCTTTTGCTCTGATATATTTAAATTCATTCTTAGTTGCTTTAATTGTTCTACTAGCAACCTCTTCTCCATTATCAAAATCGTCATCTAAGACTATATAAGACTCCTTTTTCTTCTTTTTACAGATAAGAGACATTCCAATAGCAGATCCAATTGCATCCATATCTGGTCTATTATGAGCTACTATGAATACTCTATCACTTTCTTTTAATAACCTGTCAAGGGCTTCTTTATTCTTTTTACTTCCCTCAGCAGCTACTTTTTCTAGCATTTTTAAAATACTTCCTCTCACCATTTAAAAATGGTACCACTATTATACTAATTACAAATAATAAGTCAATTTGACAAAAAAATGAAAATGTGCTTCATAAAAAAAGAACTATTTAATAGTTCTTTTATTCACTTATGAAATCTTTAAAATCTTCTTTTATTTTACTAGAAAGAATACCTTCTCTAAGTATCTTTATTTTACCATCTTCTACTTTAACTAATGTTGAAGCAACATTAGTTTTTTCACCATCATCATATACATATGATATATATTCCTTTAATTCTGGTTCAATTAAACTAGTATTTGTAATAACACTAGATCCAGATATATTAGCACTAGTAGATATAATTGGTTTATTAATTTTATTCATTAAATCTAATAATAATTTATTATCTGGCATTCTAATACCAACATATTCACTACCACAAGTTATTTCTTCTAATAAATTATCATTCTTTTTAAATAATATTGTTAAAGTATTAGGCCAATATTTATCAATTAATTTTTGTTCTAAATCATTAATATCTTTAACATATCTTTTTAGCATTTCTAAATTAGATACCATAACTATTAATGGTTTTTGTTCTCTTTGCTTAGCTATAAATACTTTTTCAATAGCATCTTTATTAGTAGCGTCACATGAAATACCATAAACAGTATCAGTAGGCACAATTACTAAATTTCCATCTTCTATATTTTTAATTAAATCATTCATTTTTCTTAAACTTCTTTTCTAATAATCTTAATGGTTGTGATCTATCAGTTAAAATACTTGTTATAGATAAATCATTATGTATATTATATATTACTTCTGCAACTGTTTTTGAACAATCACATACATGTAACCATGGTTCTTGTTTATATTCTTCTGGTATATAAGATAAATTACTTACGTATAATCCATCTAATAATCCTTCATTTGCATATTTCTTAAATGTATCTATTCCTTCAGTAAATAATGCAAATGTTACCATTATATATACATGTTCAATACCTCTTTTCTTTAATTCATCAATAGTATCAAACATACTTCCACCACTAGCTATCATATCATCTACTATAATAGCAGTTTTTCCTTCTAGATTTGAACGTCCCATATATTCATGAGATATAACTGGATTCTTTCCATTTACATAACGTTTAAAATCTCTTAATTTATAGAAGCCTCCAGCGTCTTTATTAACTGCTTCATGATTAAATGAGTTTAAAAATACATCTCTTCTTCCATTAGCGCCACCGTCAGGTGCGATGAATACCATATCATATAGTTGTTCTTTTGGTACATTATTTATAAAACTTTCTAAAATAGTATTTGTTACGAAAATATTATCAAATTCCATATTGTGTGTTGCATGTTCTACACTTTGATCATGTGCATCAAAAGTAACAAAACTTTTTATTCTAGGTAAATTATCTAATTCTCTTAATGCTGCTCCACACGCTAGTGGTTCTCTAGTATTTCTTTTATGTTGTCTTCCTCCGTATAAAATTGTTTCTATTACATTAATTTTTTCAGCATGACAGTTACTAGCATTAATACCATCTTTTAATTGTTGAAATAAATCACTAGGACTAGTATGATTAGTAAATCCTCTTAAATTATATTCAATACTACAGTTTTCTACATCTGTTATGAAAAATAGATCCTTTCCTCTAACAGTAGAATTAATTTCTACTTTAGAATGTCCATCAGAAAAGAATACTTCATTTATTGGAACTATAAATGTATATTTACTACTATCGTAATTATACATATCAAGTAAGTGTTTATCTACACTCATTCCTAATTCTAATGCACTTTTGAATACAATTAATCTTAACTTTTCCTTCTCTAATTGTTCTTTCATTACAACACCTCCACAAAAAAAAGAGTACATTAAAATACTCTTTATTAACAAAATATTATTTTTGAGTTATAAATAAATATCAACATATCACCACAACCTATATTTAGGATAACATTTATAAATATTTATTTCAACACTTGTTTACACTTTTTATCTTTTGAAATCTATATTTTTGCTTTACATTAGGATATTTATCTTTATCAACAAGTGATGCAAAATCATTATACTTTCTTGCCCATCTTTTTTTATCATCATATTGTGCTTCATATATAACTACTTTTTCTAATTCATCACCTTTTGATTCACAATCATAAACAATATCTATTACTTTATAAATATTACCTTTAAAATGTTTATAATATGAACCTATTTCTATTTTTCTCATATTAACCTCTATATCTTAATCTCATAGTCATTACTAAACCATCAACATATTTTTGACTTAATTCACTTGTTAAAGGTGGTAAAGCATCACAATATTTTTCATATTTTATATTATCTAAATATTTTGATATTCTTATTGTCTTTTCATCAAATAATACAAAATCATCTACAACTGTATACATTTTTTCAGAATTTCTTAAATATTCATAATATCTCATTACATGAGTTTCAATATGATAATTTCTATCACCAGTTTTAATAATTCTACCACTTATCCATTTATTATCATCTTTAATTGTTTGAGATGCGATTGCTCCGTTAAAAAAAATAACATCTCTTCCCTTTTTATCTTTTTCTTTACATAAAGCCATAGTAACTATTTCAAATGGTTTTTGATGTTTCTTATCTTTAGGTCTTTCTTCTATATGACTTTTTACTATTTTTGAAAAAGGTGGAATAATATCTTCATCTTCATCTATAAAATTCATATAATCACTTGGTTCATAATTAGGATGTAATGTCCCTAATAAATTATTTGGATCAGCTACTCTTGTACTAGATTGTACTTCTTTAGAATTAGCAAGTAAATTTAAATAAAAATTTCTTTCATCACTATCCATTTTTTCAGTTTGAAAATTGCTTTCTAATAATATTTCATCTTCAGTTGTCATAATCCACCTCTTTAAAGCAAGCTTATTATACTATCATATGTATATTATTTCAATAAAAAAAGAACTGATTTCAAGTTCTTAAAATGAATCTATATTTACTTTTACTTTTTTATGTCCTTCATTGTATGCTTTTGCTTGAATTAATGTTTTTAAACTATTAGCAATTTTTCCTTTTTTACCAATAACTCTTCCCATGTCATCTTCAGCAACAATGATTTCTATAACGTTTTCATCTTCGCCTTCGAACATTTGAACTTTTACTAAGTCTGGTTCTTTAACGATTTTTTTAACGATTAATTCTGAAAATTCAACTAAATTCATTATTTGTTTCTTTTAGCCTTATGGAATTCTTCCATAACACCTACTTCACTAAGAATATTCTTTGCTGTATCAGTAGGTTGAGCTCCTTCCTTAAGCCAATTTAAAGCAGCTTCTTTATTAATATTAAATTTTTCTGCTTCTAAAGGCATATAAGTTCCAATAGATTCAATTACACTACCATCTCTTTTAGCTCTTGAATCAGCTACTACTAAACGATAAAATGGTCTTTTTTTAGCACCCATTCTTCTTAGTCTAATTTTTACTGCCATGTCGTATACTCCTTCCCAATTACAAAGATATATTACACCATAAATAAAAAGTTGTCAACACTTTTTTGTTGACAACTATGCTTTTTTGAATTTTTTCTTAACTATTTTAATTCCTTCCATAATAAGTTCATTTTTAAATAAGAATAATATTGCAAAATATACTATTGAACCTGTTAAAATTTCTAAAAATGTTGTTAATGCACACATCTTCATATTAAATAACATAAATAGTAATACTCCTGCCATAAAAGTTCCTGCTATTAAATATTGATATGTTCGTTTTGTTGCTTCTTTTATTGATATATAATCTCTTGCCATTCTAACATATATTATCATTATCACTAATTCTGCAAGTACTGATGCTATTGTAGCCCCTACACTAGCTATTCTAGGAATCAATATCGCATTAGCTATTAAATTAATAGCTGCTCCTAAGAATAATACTTTAGCAGTTTGAAGTCTTTTACCAATTGGATTTAATATATGTGTTACCAAACATGTACTAAATGCTATTATTAATAATATTGGTGCAAACATTACTATTAATAATTTAACCTTTTCAAAGCCTAAACCAAAATACCAATCAACAAAACCATATGATATACAAGCAAGTCCTATTACCATTGGTATACCTATCATTTGATCATAATTTAGTGATTTATTTACTCTAAGTTTCATTTCATCAAATTTTTTATTTTTAAATAAATATGACATTCTTGGATACATTACAGAATTTAAAGAAGTAAGAACTGTTTGACAAACATGTATTAATTTATGTGCTTGTTCATAGTATCCATTTTCTTTTTCAGAATGTGTAATTACACCAATCATAGTTTTATCTAATACTGTATATATTTGAGTAGCAATTTGTGGTAAGAAATAAATAACTGTATTTTTGAAATGACGGAATACCTTCAATTCTTTAAGAGGTACTCTATCAACTATTTTATGTATATGGCTCCACAATATAGCAGAACTTAAAACTAATGAAATACTATGTACTAAAATATAAATGTCTAAATCACTTTTTTCTCTTACAAATACAAATACTGCTATTGTACATGTTATTTTAACAATTATATTTCTTATAGAAATCATTTTATAATGTTCTATTCCTTGATATAAGAAATTTATATTAAATATATTAGCTAAAATATTGATTGCTAATATTTTATAAATAATATTATATTTAGTTTGAAAATATAAAAAGAATAAATAACCACTTAATGAAATAAGTCCTGTAAACATTTTTAAAAATAGTAATTCCCAAAATGTTTTAGACATTATATGTTTATCATCTCTAACCATAGCAATTTCTCTACTACCATAACTAGCGACTCCAATATTAGCAACTAAAATAAAATATGAAACTATTGAAAGAGTATAACTTGAAACACCTACTCCATCAACACCTAATACTCTTGATAAATATGGTGCTGTGATTAAAGGTACAACTAATACTACTATTTCATATAATAAATTATAAAAATAATTTTTTCTTACACTTTTAGCCATATAAAACCTTTCAGATTAATTTTTATTTTTAAACTTATAACCTCTCACATAAGGAATAACTTTATTTCCTTCAATTACATAACCATTAACAGCATTTACTAATAATGGTTCATCACTTTGAGAATCTGTATATGCATTTTCAATTGGTATATTAGGAATAGCTTCTTTAATTCTTCTTAATTTTTCATCGCCTTTGCAATTAACACCTAATATTTTACCAGAAGTGTCAACTCTTGTAGCAATAACATTTCTAACACCAATTCGTCTTGCAAATTGACTAACCCATAATTCATATGATGCTGAACAAATTACATCATTGTCAGCATGTCTTGATGTATATAAAGGTTTAATCTTTTTCATATGTGATTCTACAAAATCATTTATAAACTTTGGATAATTTTGCATTTTAAAAATAAATGCTAACATTTCTTCTTTAACTTGTTCAAATGAACATAATCCTTGTAAGAAATCTCTATTCTTTTTCTTAGCTCTTCTTAAACACTTCATAACCATAAATGGATGTTTCTTAAAAGCATATTTTATAATATCTTTTGTAGAATCTCCATTATATATTGTTCCATCAAAATCATAAATATTCATTCTTTCTTCACCTATTCTTTACAGCATAATTATATCATAATTTTATAATAAAAATGGCAAATTTTATATTTGCCTATTTTCTTTTTCTTTTTAATGTTTTTGAAGGTTCTGGTATTTGATCAACACCATTAACTGGTTCTTGAAGTCCTAAATCTTTTTTAATTTTAGTAGTACTAATTCCTTCAGTTCTATCTAAATAAACTACTTCACAATAATCTTTTAGGTAATCGAATTTATCACTTCCAGCCCAATCGCTTCCCATAACTACTACATCAACAAAATAGTTTTGAACATCACTAATTTTTTGTTCCCAATTTTCTTCAGGAATAACAAGATCTACATATCTAATTGCTTCTAGCATTTGTTTTCTTGTTTCATAATTGTGATATGCTTTTTTTCCTTTTATTTCATTAAACTCATCTGTTGATACAGCAACAATTAAATAATCTCCTAAAGCTTTTGCTCTTTTTAATAATCTAATATGACCATAGTGTAACAAATCAAATGTTCCATATGTTAAAATTCTCTTCATAAAATCCTCCCTATACAAAAATTATAACATTTATTTTTTATTTTTTATACCCTCTAATATTGATTCTTCAAAATATTTAGTCCACTTTCTATTATAGTCTTTAAAGTCAATATTAATTGGTTTTATTTTACCATTACCTAAATCTATCATAGCTTCTAATAATTTTTCTTCATCTAAAGGTATTATTCTAGCACCTTTTTCATTCCAAAATTTATATGGTCCTTCACAATTAGACATTATAATTGGAACAGATAATACATCAGCTTCCATTAATGTCATTGGGAAAGCTTCATATTTAGAATATAATATAAATCCATCACATTTTTTAAGTATTGGCATTGGATTATTAATAGATTTAATAATAATAATTCTATTATATACTTTAGTACTTTTAGCATAGTTTAAAGTATCTTCAAAATCTGTTCCATAACCACCAATAATGATTAAATATGATTTTGGATTTTCTTTATTATATCTTTCAAAAGTATGTATTATTTCTTTATGACATTTTTCATGAGAAAATCTTCCAATATTTATAAATTTAGTATCTTTACTATCTAAAATATTTTCTAATTTTTCTTTACTTACATTACAATATGTGCCTTTAGAAAATTCTATTTTTTCTTTAGACTTTTTAATAATACTTTCATAATCACATATATTATATAGTGTAATAAAATTACTATCATTTCCTGCTATTTCAAGAGCTGGTTTATGAACTCCATCTGATACAAGAACAACTTTATCATAAGTATTTAATGCCATTTTTGTTGTTAATAAATGTCTTGTGTGTTTAGTTTTCATTTCATTAACAATATCATTATGTATAAAAAACATTCTAAAACTATTCATTCTTTGAAATTGTTTAGTAATTGCTTCACCATATCCTGTATATTGAATAACAGCATCAAAATGAATAAAACCATAATTTTTAATATTATGAATATCTATTGCTTTATCCATTTTTTCTTTAATTTTTAAATTATACATATTATAGTGCTCATATAAATATTGTGAAAAGTATACAAATAATGGTCTTGATGTACCATTAATATATGGCAATTCATAAAAACCATTTTCTTTTAATTTTTCTATATCATCAAAATTTTTAATATACAAATCTTCATTAAAAGTTACATAAATATTAAACTTTTCTCTATCAACATTTTTAAATAAATTAAAAAATGCAGTTGTAATACCATTCTTAGAAAATTTACCACAAAATACTAATATATTCTTTTTTGGTTTCTTTCTAATCTCTTTTTTAAAATTTAATGTCTCCTCTATTACTTTTTTAGGAGCATCTTTGCAATCATATGTATTATATGTTGATAAGAATTTACTATCATCATACTTTTTATCTGTATTTAATTCTTTATATAGTTCACTTACTGTTTCAACTTTAGGAAATGGAAGATCATTAATATTTAAATATATTCCTCTATTTTCTAAATAATCTTTCATATCATAAGTAAACAAAATTATTTTTTTCTTACTTAAAGCAAAATCAAAAAATACACTTGAATAATCTGTTATTAAAACATCAGCTACATTTAAGAAATGATATACTTCATAATTATTTGGAAATTGTTTTATATGTTTATAACTTGTTATATCAATATTCTTTCCAATATATACATGTAATTTAACATATAATACTTCATTATCTGTTAGCTTTTTATCTAATTCATCTAGATGTTCCCTAACCATTGTTAATTCATCTTTAACATGGCTTCCAGCATTCTTCATAGCTCCACGATATGTAGGCATATAAATATATACTCTTTTATCTTCTAGATTCATTTCTTTACGTATTTCTTTTTCTTCTTCTTTATTTAAAAAAACTGAATTTCTTGGATATCCTGAATATAATATTTTTGATTCATGTAATTCATCAACAAGATATGCATTAAGCATTTTATTCTTCATATATTCACTTGGATAAACAAGAATATCACTTAATAATAAATTACGTTGTACATTAGCAATTTGATCACTATCTCCTCTAGTATCTCTTCCCATACATTTTAATGGAGTACCATGCCATGTATTAGTATATATTTGTCCCTCTTTTTTTATATACATTCTTGGCATAGTATTATCAGAAAATAAATATTTTGCTTGAGCTAATACTTTTAAATGTTTTAATGATTTAAATTTAACATAATTAATGTCTTTAATATTATAACTATCTAATAACTTAATTATTTTATCTTTAACTTTATTATTATCATAAACTATATAATAATTAAAACCTTCTTTTGTTTCTACAAATTCTTTTAATAAAGCAAACATATTAGATGCAAAATCATTTCCATTTTTAGAATCAAACAAAACAATACTATCATCGATAGATAATTCCATATAGTATTTAACATATCTACTATATTTTAAATAACCTAGTATTTTACTAATTAGTTTAGTTACTTTGTTAATCATTTTTTATTATTTCCTTTAGTACCCTTTCACTTGAATCTTTATCATCTAAATAATTAAATCTCTTATTAAATTTTTCATATTTATCTTTATATTTATTCCAATATTTATCTATATTTTTAATTTCTTTATATAAATCTTCTTCCTTTTCAACAATTGGTCCTGGAAGTTCATCTAAATCAATATAGAAATCTCTCATTTTATTTTTATAATCTTTTAAATCATACATGTAGAATAACATTGGTCTTTTTAAATTAGCATAATCAAAGAATACGCTTGAATAATCAGTAATAATTATATCTGCTAAAATATATAAATCATTTATATCACTATAATCTGATACATTATAAATAAATCCTTCATATTTTGATAAATCAATTATTTCTGCAATTAGATAATGTGTTCTAAATAAAATAACATAATCATCTGAAAATTTTTCTCTAAACTTATCAAAATCTAAAGCTATATTATAACTATAACCAGTTCCTGAAATATATTGATTATCTCTCCATGTTGGAGCATATAATATAATCTTTTTATCTTTTGGAATATTTAAATCTTTCTTTAATTTATTTACATATTTATCATCAAAAGTAAATAATGCATCATTTCTTGGATATCCTGTTTCAAGAATACATTTATCTTTATTGATATGTTTTAAATTAAATGCACTAATATAAACATCTGTAACAAATCTTGATGGTGATACCATATAAGAATATCTAGTAGCATCATATTCATATAGATGTTGCCAATCTTTAACAGTATGAAGAGCATTTACTCCACCTACTTTGATATCAAATCCTAATCTTTTTAATGGAGTACCATGCCAAAATTGTACATAATTTTGATCTTTTTTAGGAATAATATAATCTGGTAATCTTGATGGTGTAAAGAAATACTTTGCTCTTGCATATGCTTTTTTATATTCTTTACTATGATATTCAACTAAAGTTGTATTTCTATTTTTTTCTAATTCTTTAAAGTCTTCTGGTTTAATAAATGCCCAAATAAATTTATAATCTTTATATTTCTTATCATTTAACATACGAAGATATATTGCTTTTGGACTATCACAAAATTTTCTACCATTGAAAGCTTCAAAAACACATAATTTATCATCAACTTTATACTTTCTTGAATATCTTAAATAGTTTTGTTTTTGAATAAATGTTTTTAAACTAATATATGTTTCACGTAATATTCTATTCTTTCTTGCTATTGTTACTAAAAGAGCATGTATTTTCTTTTTCATTATTATTCCTCCATACAATCATTAATTAGATCAACTATTTTCTTTGTACTTGTTCCATCTTGAACATCAATATATCTATTTTTATAATCATATAAAACTTTCATATCATATTTATCTTTTTCAATAAATTTACTAATTTCTTTAGCATCACTAAATACACAACCTGGCATTTCTTTATATAAATCTATATTTAAACCATTATTCTTTTTATATTTTTCATAATCAAATACATAATATAATGTTTTTTTATCAAGTATTGCAGCTTCTATAGCTATTCCACTATAATCAGTAATAATATAATCACATACAGTTATTAGATCTAATGCACTAAACTTATCACAAGTATGAACTTTTTTATTATGTTTTAATTCTTGTCTAGCATGTGCTTTAATTATTAAATTATATTTATCTAAATCAATACTATTTATTAATTCATCTGTTTGATCATCATTAGTTGTTCTAAATGTTGGAGCATATAATATAACTTTTTTATTTTTTAAATATGGATATTCTTTATATATTTCATTTTTTAATTTCTTTTCATTATGTAATAAATAATCCATTCTTGGAAGTCCATAGTTTTTAAAATATTTTTCATCATAATTAAATGCTTTAGAAAAATATTTAGTCATTGCTTTACTACCTGAAATAATATAATCATAATTTCTATGCATATCTAATATTCTAGCAACATTTTCATCTCTTCCTGATTCATTTCCTAATGTTTGAAATGAGAACTTTTTAATTGCTCCCATTGAATGCCATATTTGAATAACCTTTAATTCTTTTTTATGATTTACAATTGATATAGCAGGTACGAAAGAATCAGTTATACAAACTTTAGCATTTGCTAAGTTATCTAGACAATCAAATGTATACTTTACATTTCCAAAAAAATCTTTTGTCAATGATGTTACCCTTTTACACAAAAAAACACACTCAGCATTTTTATTTGTTTTTAATAATTCTTCTTCAAGCAAACAAAAATCTAGTGACTTTTTTGAATCTAGTCTACTAATAAAAACTACTTTGTTATTATTTATCTTTTTAAACTTCATAAAGAAGTATAATACATTACAACCAATTTTAATTAAATAATTAAATAAAAGCATTGAAAACCTCCAAGTCCTTACATAAAATATTTTAATATATTTTACCTCTTATAGCAAGTATGCCATTATTTTTCAATTAGGAATTTTAAGAATTCTTTTTTATCTTTTTTACCAATAATTACATTATGAATTAAATTAATAATTGGTATTTTAACTTTCTTTCTTCTTACTAATTTATGAATAGATTTTAGTGTATACATACCTTCTACTGTATGTGTCTCTAAATATTCATCAACTTCTTTTTGTGAAGCACCTTCACCTATTAATAAACCAAAACTAAAGTTTCTAGATGTTTTAGATGTACAAGTCATTAATATATCTCCAAAACCTGCGAATGATAAAATAGTATTTTTCTTTCCACCTAAAGCATGTATTAATTCTTTAATATCATTTAAACTTTCTGTTAAGAATAATGCTCTTGTTGAGTCAGATACTCCCATTCCTTCTAAAATACCTGCTGCGATTGCCATTACATTTTTAACACTAGCACATATTTCTACACCTACTACATCTTTTGTTCTTCTAAACTTAGTTCTACTATTTTCAAAACATTTTCTAACTACTTGTTCAACATTATTATATTTAGTTCCTAAACTCATTCCAATAGCACTATCTTTTACAATATCTGCTGCAAATGTAGGTCCTGATATAACTGCATATTTATTTGAACAATATTTTCTAAAAACATCATGTAAAAATAAGCATGTATCTTGTTGAATACCTTTTGTAGCTATTAAAACTGGAATACGTATTTTTAATATTCCTTTTAATTTTTTTAATACTTCTTCAAAAGCATAAGCTGGAACTACTAATACAACTAAATCTGAATTTGAAACACATTCTTCTAAATCTGTTGTAAATTTAATATTTTTTGGTATATCAAAACCAGGCAATCTATCAGATTGTCTTTTTTTATCTAATTTTTCTTTTTCTTCTTCTCTTCTTGTCCATACACAGACATTATGATTATTTGATTCTGCTATGCTAGCTAAAGCAATACCATATGCTCCGCTACCTATTATTCCTATATTCATCTTGCACTCCCATTTTTAACTGCATAATTATAAGCATCTCTACACATTTCATCTAATGTTTTAGTTGCTTTAAAGTTTAATTCTTTTTCTGCTTTAGATGGATCTGCTAAACATATAGCAATATCACCTTTTCTTCTTGGAGCAATTTTATAATTAACTTTTACATTATTAACTCTTTCAAATGTTTTAACTATTTCAAGTACACTATATCCTTCACCAGTACCTAAATTATATATAAATAATCCATTATCTTTTTTAATTTTTTCAAGAGCTTTAACATGTCCTCTTGCAAGATCTATAACATGAATATAATCTCTTACTCCAGTACCATCTTTAGTTGGATAATCATTACCAAATATACTTAAACATTCAAGTTCACCTGTTGCTACTTTAACAACATATGGCATTAAATTATTTGGAATACCATTTGGTTCTTCACCAATTAATCCACTTGGATGTGCTCCTATTGGATTAAAATATCTAAGAAGTACTATATTCCAATCTTCATCTGATATATGTAAATCAGTAAGAATTCTTTCTATAAACATTTTAGTAGTACCATATGGATTAGTTGTTGATAACTTGTAAGTTTCTTTAAATGGTACTCTTTTTGATTCTCCATATACAGTTGCTGATGATGAAAAAATAATATTTTTACAATTAAATTCTTTCATAACTTCACAAAGTATAATAGTTGAACCTAAATTATTATGATAATAATTTAAAGGTATTTTTACAGATTCACCTACTGCTTTATATCCAGCAAAGTGAATAACAGCATCTATTTTATTTTCTCTAAATATCTTTCTTAAAGCTTCTTTATCGCAACAATCATCTTTATAAAATTTTACTTTCTTTCCCGATATTTGTTCTATATAATCAACTGTTTCAATCTTTGAATTATATAGATTATCTATAATAACTACTTCATATCCTTCATTTAATAGTTCTACACATGTATGGCTACCAATATAACCAGTGCCACCTGTCACTAATATTTTCATACATCTATCACCTTAATTTGATTATATCATTATTTGTTTTTATTTCAAAATAAAAGACTAATTAAATTAGTCTTTTCTTTCAAATATAACACTTGTTTTAAGTACTAAGAATAATACTATTACTGCTAATATACAATAACATATAATTGAATCAGTTTTATCTCCTAATGTATAGAAGATAGTTGTTACTGAGAATAATATATTAATAGCATAAATTATTAATAATGAACTCTTCTTAGAAAATTTCTTTAATAATTGATGATGTATATGTTCTTTATCAGCTTGATCAATTCTTTGTCCTTTTAATTTTCTTCTAACTATTGCAAATAATGTATCTAAAATTGGAATAGCAAGAATAAATAATGGAACTATTAATGATGCTAATGTTGTTGTTTTAAAACCTATTAAACAAATTACTGCTATCATAGCACCACAAAATGTACTTCCAGCATCTCCTTGATATATTTTAGCTGGTGGGAAATTATGTACTAAATATCCTAAAGTACATCCTAACATTATTAAACTTAATACTACATCTAATCCACCAAACTTATTTAATATAAATCCTAATACTGCAATTGTTAAGAAATAAATTGATGATATTCCAGCGCATAAACCATCTAAACCATCAATTAAATTCATAGCATTAATAATAGCGACAATTATTAATACTGATAATATTTCAGGTAATAATGGAACTACTGCAAAATTTAATGATAAACCTAAGAAAGTAGTTTTTGTTAATTTTAATCCACCATAGAATACTATAATACAAGCAACTATTATTTGAACTAATACTTTATACTTATTAGGCATTGGTGTTTCACTTTTAGTCATATCATCAAATAAACCTAATAACATTATCAAAAATGATGAAATTAATATTGATAACATTAAATTATTTTTTTCTGCAAATAACATATATCCTAACAAGAATGCTAAGAATATTCCAATTCCCCCAAGAAGTGGCATTGGTTTAGTATGTATTTTTCTTTTCTTATCAGGCATATCTAAAACATGTAAAAATATGGCTACTTTTTTCATTATATGTACAAATATAACAGAAGCTAAAAAGCATACGCCAACTATTACAAATACATTATGTCCATTAATTAAATATTTGTCCATTTTTTCACTTCCTTATATTCATTATACCTTAATTATAATTATTTTTCTATAAAATATGTTTTATTATAGATTTTATAATGATTTAAAAAGTGTAAAGTATTGTTATTTTTTCCTTTTAAATAAGCATATAAATAATAAAATTTGTTATAATCTATATAGAATATAATGATGGAGGTATACTATGAACAGGATATTTAAACTAATTATTCTTTTTGTTCTTGTTTTTAGTGTGCCTATTTTTATTAATGCTGAAGAATATGACGCTATTATTACTGGCTCTTCTGTAAGAATTAGAAGTGAAGCTAGTACTAATGGAAAAATACTATTTAATGTTAACTCTGGTACTCAAATAAAAGTATTAGATAAAAATAAAATAACTGGTTCTGGATGTTCAAATGGATGGTTAAAAATTCTTTATAAAGAAAAAGAAGCTTATGTATGCTCTAGTTATGTCAAATATGTAGATAATACTTTCAATGGAATTAATGTTGTCGATTGGACTGCTAGAGTTAGTGGTAATGATGTAGCTGTTCGTGAAAAAGCAAATGCATCTAGTAAAAAAGTTGGTTCTTTATCACTTGGTGCTAACGTTAAAATACTAAATGAAGTTGATGGAAATAATTCATCTTGTTCAAGTGGTAAATGGTATCAAATAGAATACAATGGTTCTAAAACTGGATATATGTGTAAAAACTTTGTTGTTAAAAAATCAGATATTACTTTAGAAGATCCTGTGTATGCAGAAGTATTAAGATCTAAAGGATTCCCTGATTCATATATTCCATTTTTAAATTATTTACATACTCAATATCCTAGTTGGGATTTTATAGCAAAACAAACAAATCATAATTTTAGCATTGCTGTTTCTTCAGAAGAAGGAAAATGTTACATGCAAACTACAAATGATAATTACAGAACTAGTAATAAACCTGCTGAATCATCTAGTTGGTTTCATGTAAATGATGCTGTTATAGCATTCTATATGGATCCTAGAAACTGGTTAACTAAGAATAGAATATTTATGTTTGAAAAGTTAGATTATTCTAATGAATTAGAAAGTAACTATCCTGCTCTTGTTAAAGCAATATTTGGTTCTGGTAAACTAGCTGATGATAAATATACAATTCCAATGGTTAATGCTGGTAGAACAAATAAAATAAGTCCTTTAGCAATAGCAAGTCGTATTAGATTAGAAGTTAGTGCTAATGGTAGTTCTTCTACTTCAGGTGGAGAATTCACATTTAAAGGAAATACATATAGTGGATATTATAATTTCTTTAATATAGGAGCTTATGAAGATACAATTGATGGTGTTAAAGTTAATTCTGTATTAAGAGGTTTATTATATGCAGCTAAAGTTATCAAAAGAGATGGTGAATTATGGAATGATATAGAAGTTGCTATTACTGAAGGAAGTAGATTCCTAGCAAATGGATATATCAATAAAGGTCAAGGAACAATTTATTATCAAAAATTTAATGTTTCTCCTGATGCTTACTATACAAACTTTACTCATCAATATATGACTAATATTCAAGCCCCTGCTACTGAAGGTGGAAGTTCTCATTCATCTTATAAAGATGCAGGATTATTAAATGAAACATTTGTATTTGAAATACCTATTTATAATAATATGCCTGATTACACTTCTCTACCTGGTGCTGGAGATAAAAATAATGATTTAGCATCACTTAGTGTAGAAGGATTTAATATGTCACCTTCATTTGATTCAGATGTTCTTACATATAACGTATATGTACCAACTACTACTGAAAAAGTTAATATTTTAGCAACAGCACAAAGCTCAGTTGCAACAATAGATGGTATTGGTGAAATATTATTAGAAGATGAAGAAAAAGATGTAACAATTACTGTTACAAGTGAAACAGGAAATGAAAAGAAATATATTATTTCTATTAAAAAAATAGATGGTAATATTACACCAAATGAAGTTGTTGAAGCTTCTGGATTAAGATTAAATGGTGATATTATTACTAAAGTTCAAAATGGAACTACTGTTAATACATTTAAAAGTATGTTCTTATCATATGGAGCTGCTGAAGTAAGATTTACTAAAGCTGATGGAACATTATTAAATGATAATGATATTCTTACTACTCTATCAAAAGTAACAATAGTTTCTCCTACTGAAACAAAAGAATTTGTAATAAGTGTTAAGGGAGATACATCCGGAGATGGATTAATAACAATGTTAGATTTATTACAAATACTAAAACATATTAATGGAGATAAAACATTACAAGATGCTAATTTCCAAGCAGGAGATACTTCAGATGATGATAATATTACTATGTTAGATTTATTAAAAGTATTAAAACATATTAATGGAGATAAATTATTATAGAAAGGAATTATATTATGAATAAACTTAAAAAATTATTATTTGGAATACTTGTTACTTTTATGTTTACCCTATCTGTTAATGCATCAAGTGCTACAGTTAGTGTATCATCTTCATCAAGTAAAGTTGTTGTTGGTAATACATTTACAGTAACAATTAAAATATCATCTGGAAGTTATTTCGGAACATGGGAGTTCACTCCAAGTTATGATTCAAGTAAACTTAAAATGACAAGTGGTAGTGCTAGTGTTAAATCATATGGAAAGAAAAAATCAATATCATATACATATAAATTTAAAGCTATAAGTACTGGTTCTGCTAAAATATCTGTTAAAAGTATAGATGTGCTTGATTATAATGAAGAAAAATCTATGTCACTTAATATTAATCCTAAAACTGTTAATATTATTACACAAAAAGAATTAGAGGCATCTTATTCAAAAGATAATTATTTAAAGAAATTATCAATTAATGGATTAACTCTTTCACCTTCATTTAAAAAAGATACTTTAGAATATACAGCAGAAGCTTCTTCAAATACAACATCTATTAATATTAAAGCAACTAAAAATGATAGTAGAGCTTCAGTATCAGGTGCTGGGAAAAAGAATGTTAGCGAAGGCGAAAATGTATTTAAAGTTACTGTTAAAGCTCAAAATGGAAGTACAAGAACTTATAAAATAACTGTTAATGTTATAGATCCTAATCCAATAATAGTAAATGTAAATGGTCAAGACTTAACAGTTGTTAAAAGAGAAAGTGCTCTTGAATGTCCTGATGGATATGAAAAAACAACTATTAAAATAAATGAATTAGATGTTCCTGCATTCTATAATGAAACTAATAAATATACATTAGTTGGTCTTAAAAATAGTGAAGAAACAAATCTATATATTTATGATTCAGTTAATAATACATATAGTCAATATTTTGATGTTAAATTAGATGAATTAGAACTATATCCATTAGAAATAGATAAAGATTTTGGTGAGAAATATACAAAAAGTACTGTAACAATTGGTAATCATACATTTAATTCATTAAAACTAGCTTATGCTAATAATTATTATATTTTAAAAGCAAGAAATCTAATAACTGGTTTAGATAGTTATTATTTATATGATGATGAAACTAATACGGCTGTTAGATATGTTGAAGAAGAAAAAGAAAATGTAAAAGATACTATTATTCCTACAGATAATAAAAATAAAGATGATTATAAAGATTTAGTTATTATATTAACCGCAGCTTGTGGATTAATGATGTTTGTTACATTATTAGCTTTAGTATCTAGATCAAATTCTAAAAAGAAATTAAAGAAATTATTAAATATGATTGAAGAAAAACAAAGACAAGCTGAAGAAAAGAAAAAACAAAAGGAATTAAAAAGTGTTGAAGAAGTAACTCAAGATGAAAATAAAGATGTTAAACCAATAGATGCAAAAGAAAACAAAGATGTTAAACCAATTGAATCTGAAGAAAAGAAAGAAATTAAACCTAAAAAAAATAAAAAGAAATCAATAAAAAATAAAGCTAATTAAGCTTTATTTTTTATTGCATTTACCTACTTTATCACTTTCTGTCTCTATTAAATTATGAGTAATAATTCCATTAGAAACTTCTAATACTTCATTAGCATATTCTTTTATATTATTAATATAATCTTCACTTATTGGTCCTTCATTTAAAGATATATATTCTTCATTAATATTACTATAATAAACTGAATCAGTAAGTACATTACCATTTGGAAATACTACTATACCTTCTCCATCATTAAATATATCTTGACCTAAAGAATATTTTTCTTCAAATCCAAACATATTAGCAATAGTAGGAAGAACATCATACATACCCATTGTTTTAGAAATTATTTGATTATATTCTATATCTTTTGACCAAATAATTAATGGTGTATTTTTTAATAAATCATATGAATAATTATCCATACTTATATATTCTTCATCTTCTCTATCAATTATTCTATTTTCAATAGGATCATAATTATATAATAATTCAAAGTCTGATTTAGGTATTCTAGCTTCATGATCTCCATATAATATGATAATTGTATTATCTAATAAATTATTTTTCTCTAAGCCCTCAAAAAGCTCCTTTAAAGCACTATCTGCATAATGAGAAGATTTAATATAATTACCCATTGTAGTATTTTCTAAATATGGAGATTGTCCACTAACCTTTTTACCTCTAGCAGTAGTATATGAATAATTCATAGTGACATCAAAATCACCATATGCTTCTATATCACTAAATGGTGAGTGATTAGATAATGTAATAACTGTTCCAAAGAACTTATTATTGTTTTCTTTAATATCTTTCAATTTAGGAATAAATTGTCTAAAAAAAGACTTATCTGATAAACCTAATCCTACTAATTCATCACTTTCCTCATCTTCAGGAACTATATAGCTTTCTTTAGCAAAAAAATCTTTATAACCTATAGTTTTATACATAGTCTTTCTGTTCCAATAATCAGCGTCATTAGCATGAGTACTAAATGTATAATATCCTTGTTTATTAAAATACTCTATCATACTATGATAAGTTCTATCATAATAATTAACAAATACAGTACCACTTGAAGATGGCATTAAGCCAGTCATTAAAGTAAATTCAGTATCTGAAGATGTACCTACACTTATTTGAGGATAAAATTTATTAAAATATATTCCTTCTTTAGTTAATTTATTTAAGAAAGGTGTTACTTCTTTATCATTAATTTTTAAATCAATTAAGAAGTTTTGTATACTTTCCATATGTATTAATAATACATTTTTATCTTTAAATAAATCAGTATATTGATTAACTATTTCTTTTTCATCCCATTTACATGAATAATAATTTCTAAATGCTAATGCTGATTCATCATAACCATATAAATTATCTATTTTTGGATGTATACTTTGTATCATATCAGTAACTGTATAAACATACATACCGTATCTTTTTAATATATTTTCTCTATTCCATTTCTTAGCATATAGATGTATATCAAATAAAGACATTCCAAATAATATAACAACTATTACTATAATTGGTATAACTATATTTTTATATTTAATTGTTTCTTCTTTATTCTCTAGCTTTTCATAATAATTATTTTTTTTAAGTTTTAAATGTATTAAAACAAAAATAACTAAAAATATTAAAAATAAGAAATGTCTAATATGCATCTTAGCAAATAATGAATCATTAACTTGTCCTATCATAGATGCTGTGGAAAGTAAATCTACTGAAATAAAAGAAGTATAAAATTGATAATAAATAATATTAGCAACACATAATCCTACATCAAAGAATAAAATAATAAAATAATATACAAATCTATTTTTAGGTTTAAATAAATAACCAAAAGATCCTACTAATAAAGCAAATGCTACATCAGCATATAAAGCTTTAATATAGAAATGTCCTCCAACTGTAGAAATACGCAAAAAAACTTCTGTTAAAACAGAAATTACTATATATGATAAAAATAAAATATTATTAGAAACAAACTTTTTAACAGTTTTTTTCAAATCAACTTCCCTTTTTTTCATATAAATACCTTCGTGAAGATTATATCACTTAATGTATATTATTTCAACTTAACGAAGGTCAAAAAAAAAGAGTTAAAAACTCTTATTATTACTCTAATGAAGCTTGACATTGTTTTGAATCGAATGGATGTTTAATACAATCCATACATTTTTCATATTCTTTGTTACCAACAATGCTCATAAGTACACCTACGATAACAGTTACTAAGAAAACAAGTACTGCTGCAATAGCTTTAGCGATAAGTTTCTTTTGTGCTTCTTTAATCTTATCTTCACTCTTTTCAGTAACGGCTTTTGCAAAATCAATCATACCTACTATGATTAATATAATTGGTACTACAATTTGGATTCCCTTATAAACAATACCAACAATTCTTAATGCTGGTGATAATTCACCACATAACTCTTCAGCAGAATTAATAGTATCTAACATATAAAACATAACAAATCCTCCTCCACTACTTCAATTTTAATATAAAATTACTAAAAATGTCAATATAACTACACTATTTTTACGTTATAAATTAAGTTTACTAATAAAGTTTTTAATTGGTCCAATAACAACTTGTCTATCATCTACACAAGGTACTGCACATAAAACTCTTAATTTAGTTTCATATTCAAATGTAGCAACATCTTCAGAATTTAATGCACATTTATTTAAAACAACCTTTTCACTCTTTAATGTTTCAAGAATTGATTTATTCTTTCTCATCATTTTATTAATCATAATAGTTGATGGTTCAATTAAATAAATAACATCTGTACATATATCCGTATCATTATAATCATTTAAATCTAACAGAATAATATCATTATCTTGATTTTTCATTATATCCTTAAATATGTCATTAGTAGTAGTACTTAACATACCAGGTTCATTGAAATATAAGAAATCCACTCTATTTACCTCTAAAGCAACGCATCTTCTAGCACTACCTAATTGTTTTTTAATCATATAGATAAGTGATGTTGCTCCAGCATGAGGAGTTACATTCTTAAATCCTATTATTCTTACTCTATTATTTCCTACGCTTTGCATAGGAACTGGATTATCAGGAATATCAGTAATAAAAGTATTTCCTTTACTCTCTGGTGCACTATTAGATGCCATTTCGTTATCTAATTCAGATAAATTATGAATATTAACTACATCTCTATATGAATGAGGATGAACTAATAAATAATTAATACCATCAATATTTTTAGTAAAATTATAAATTCCTAAAGATATTAATTTAGATAAATAAGTCTTTGTATTTGTTTCAGGACTATCATCTAATAATAAAATTACATTTTCCATATTGATATTCATAGCTAATTTTTGAAGATTATCAGTATTTTGATAATCTCTAATTGCAGTAATATCAAGAATCATTTTGTCATAATAAAAATTTGTAAATGTATCAATAATTTCATCTACATTATAAACACCTTCTAGAGACTTCATAACATCAATATTTAGTCCCATTAGAAGGTCTTTATATTTATTATAAATCATTACATTCATTTATTAATCCCCTCCTGTTTCGCTACAATCTAAAATGTCACCAGAATCATAATAAATTGTTCTGGTTTCTCCAGAGATAGGAATATTGAATACTATATTAACTACAGGTAATCTTAAAGCAATAAAAGTTGTTACTTTATAGTATGTAGAATATTGAGAATCAAGTCCTAAACCTGATCCATCATCAGCCTTTTGACAATACTTAGTCACACAATAACCACCAGGCATAGCATCCTTTTCTGCATGTCCTACGCTTCTACAATCAATTGTTTCAGCAGCTGAATAGTTATATCCAGCTTTAATGATTTTATAATATGCTTGAGATTCTACACTTTTATTTGCTGCAAGTTCCTCATTAGTCATATTTTTAACTTCACATGCACCTTTATCACCATTCTGATCTTCATCAGTTTGACCTTTTGTGCATGAAGTATAACCTTCGCTTCTTTCAATTAAATTAATAATTTCATTTTTAGTATTAAAAGCTCTTGTGTAGCTTATAGAATAAGCAAGAAAGCTCGCAAAAAGAGCTATGAATAATATTACAATACCAAATAACCATGTACCACCAATCGCTTCTCTCATACGAGCTTACCTTCCTTTCTATTTTTTAATACCTTTTTTAAATCTTAATCTCCAGTTGCTGCTTCTTCTTTGTCTTCGTCAGATTTTACAACTATACAATTAGCGTTGCTTTCTGAACAAGTTTTACTTCCGTCACTACAACAACACCAAACGTTTACAGTAGCATTTCCACTAGTAGAAGCTACTTCACCTTTAACAGCTTTATAGTTTGTACCATAAGTATTACAAGTTTGTTGTACTAACATTTGTTGTACCATTGGCCAAATAGCAAAGTAGAATAATGCTGCAATAGCTGCGATTGCAATTAATGTAACTACTGTCATATTTAATTCACCAGTTGCTTCTTTCATTACATTTCCTCCTTTATTATCTATATTTTAATTATATAATAACTTTTTTCTTTCTTCAAGAATATTAATTACATACTGCCAAATGTTTGTAAAACACTTAACAATAGTATAACCATAACACCTGCTCCTGTTGCCATAAGCATTGTCATAGTTTTCTTTTCCATCTTATCTAATCTTTCTTTATACTTAGTATCTCTTGATTTTGCTTGTAAGTTAGATATTGTTCTTGAGAACACAGTTAATTGTTCTTGTTTTCTTTCTTGGCTACCAAGACTAAGTCTATAAAGAAGTCTCATCATTCTCATTGAATCTCTTACTGGATAACGTCTTGCAAATGCCATGTAAGGTTCAATTGTAGAATCACCAGCATCTATAGCTGCAATTAATTCTCTAAGTCCAGGTTTAAACATTTCTGGAGCTTCCTCTACACTTCTAGTAATAGCTACAGGAACTGTATAGTGTTGAATTAAGATTTCTAAACTCTTTAAATAATATGGTAGTTTTAAGTTTATATCATGTAAGTGGATCTTATAAAAACTACTTACTTTTCTATAATCATCTTTATACATGAAATAAGTAAATCCAAGTACTACTACTATTTTGATAGCAAAGTTTGCATCTTCAAAACTTGTAATAGCTACTGCAGCAGATACAAGTAATGAAATAATTGCAGTTTTTACTCTTCCTTGGAATTTTTCATCTACATCTACTTGTTCACCATATTTTGCTCTAACAAGGAATTCATAATCATCTTCTTTTAATTTTGTAAATAATGCCTTATTATCATCTACAAATTTGCTAAAGTTAAATGCACCTACATAAGTAAATACAAATATCATTATTAAACCAACTATTAAAATCTCTATCATTATTCAGCCCCCACATCCTCATGGTAAAATTTAATACCTGATAATAAGAAGAATGTATTAATTAAGATTACCATATGCAATAGTATTACAACATACCACTCCTCGAGCAGTGTTAGGTAACCATCATTACCAATTAATAACTGTACAAGTAATACTAAGAAATAAAGCATAATACCGAATGTACAGAATTGTGTATAGAATGTTGTTCTATCTATTCTATCTCTATATACACTTTCTACAAGCATATCTATATCCATTTGCATTCCTTCTAAAGCTTCACCTGAATCTTTAGAACCTTCTCTTGTGATTTGAATAAATAATTGATGCATGTTTTTAACTACATAATAATCATATTTTTCATTCATAAATCTAACAGCATCATCAATAGTACCACTATCATATGCCATTTGAATCATTTCTTTAACATCAGATAAGATTGGTTCTTCTAGTACACCAGAATCTCTAACTCCTTCTAATGATTTAACAAATGATTGTTGAGTATTATATTCCATAATAACGTTTGTAGTATAGATTTGAATTTGTTCAAATATAAACTCACTATATGCCTTTTTACACCTCATATATGCTAAATATGGAACGAATGCAATTGCTGCTGCTGCATAAATAATACTCCATAATATACTATAGAAATATAAATATGAAACAAATGCGGCTACAACACCAAATACTGTTATTTGTATCAAATATTGTCTAGTAGTATATTCTTGGCCTAATTCTTTAGCCTTTTCACGAACTACTCTAAATGAATATGGTGAAAATCTTTCATATGCATTTCCGACGTTTTTAGCAATGAACTTATAAGAATTATTTCCTGTATTCATTCTATATACGAACACAAATAAGATTATTACGCCAACAATTATAATTTCAATATACATTCAAATACACCTCCTATATCTCCAATATTTCTAAATTACTACTTTGTGCTGGTTGAGGTTGCTCAACTGGAGCTTCCGCAACGATTTGTGCTTCCGCAGCTGGTTGTTGAACTGGCTGTGGTGCTTCTACTGCTTGAGGTTGAGGTTGAACTTGTTGCTCTGGTTGAGCTTCATTTGCTACTTGAACAACATTTGCATTATCAACTGCAACTTCATCAGTAGTTTCTTTCAATGTATTATCGATAGGAACAAATGGATCAGGTCTCATTTCAACACCTTGGCTTGCCATATAATCTATCAAGTGAGAAGTTGGATTATTATATGTTTCATTTCCAGCTAAATCTCTTTGATATAAAATATTTACCTTAGCTTCATTAGCTTCATCATCAACATAGAACTCACAAACTTGAGTAATTTCTCTTTGAAATCTTCCATATTTTTTAGAAAAGAAACCTTTAACATGAATTCCTATTTGTACATATCTATGAATACTCTTTAAGAATTGATCAATTTCTTGACTTGATTCTAAAAGAGAATATAAACGCATTGGAATACTTGATGCTTTATCAGAGTGAATTGTTGATAAAATGTTGTGACCAGAAGAAATAGAGTTTCTTACAGCCATAACAGCTTCAGCAGAACGAACCTCTGATAGTAAAATCCATCTTGGGTTTTGACGCATACAAGTTACAAGAACTTCAGTATATGATGCTATATTATTTGTTTTCATAGCAACTATATCTCTATTAGGATAAATCTTATCTAAGTGAAGTTCTAAAGTATCTTCAATTGTTATAATTTTTTCATCTTCCCTAGTGTGACTAGCTAAGTATTTAACAAGCTCTGTTTTACCTGAACCAGTTTCTCCACTAACTAAGATGTTACAGTGGCTTTGAACACATGTAATTAGAAAATCATGTAATTTAACTGATACATAATCTTCTTGAATTAATTTTTCTTTATTAAGTCTTATCTTTGCTGGAGTTTTTCTTATTAATAGTGCAATTCCATTAGTAGCAATACTATTATGTACAAAGTTAAGACGTAACTCAGCGCTTTCAGCATCTAGGAAAGGATGCGCCATATTAAATGTTTTACCCATGACATTTGAGCATTGAAAAGCAAGCTTTTCAACAACTTCGTTTGTAAGCCCTTCTATATGTCTTGGTTGAACACCTTGAGAAAGTGTTTTAACCCATAATTGACCATTATTTGAATAAGAGATATCTGTTACATCATCATCCTCTAAAAGAGGCATAAATAAACCAAAATCTATTTGTGAAAAAACAACATCCTCCATTTTTATCCTTCCTTCTTTTTTTATTGAGTTACTTGAATATTTGCATTTTCTGATTTAGTTACTACATCTAAAGGTACATCCTTAGATCTATTAATGATTAAGTTCTTTAAATAATCACTACTTACAACTGTTTCTGATTCAGTACTACTATAATTTGAGTTTCTTGGAACTGGTACTAAACTATTAGCTCCATCTAAATAATATGCTTTCTTAAGTAATAAAAACATATCTTCAGAAACATCAAATATTAATGCTACTGCATCTTTTTGAGAAGCAGATTTTTGATTAATATGATAACCAGCGCTATCTTTAACTGCTAATACTTCAATTCCTGTAATTAATGGTCCATAAACTAAACTACCATCATTAGTTTTATAATAAATATCTATTTTATCTCCAGGATAAATAGAGTTACCAAATGTTGTTTGGTTATTAACTGGTAGTGAGAATACTGTATGTTCATCTTGAATTTCTCCCCAAGCTGCATCTGGCATTGATGACCAATCTACTACAGCATTTGTATAGAAGAAACTTCCTTCAGGTATTTTAGTATTATAGTTTACATATTTATTTTTAATATTTTCTTCATTTCTTATAACATTTTTAGTTAATGCACTAGCTGCTACTTTAATTTTAGTAATCTTTTCAGCTGTGATTTGTTCTCTAGCAGCTAAATCTACTTTAGCTACAAATACATCAACTGAATCTATCTTTTTAGATACTCTATTATTATATGCAAATGCAAGTATAATAACACAAATGATACCAGCTAAGATTGTTACAACTGTTTTATTTTTAAATACTTTCATGTTTCCCCTCCTACTCTACTACCATTGCATCAATATGACTTCCATTGTCACCATCGATTGTTAAGTTTTTATCTTTATTATTAACGTCAATAGTTCTAGATAATATACGTTGTTGAATATAAGTACAAACAATTCTTGTTTCTTTTGTTTGACCTGTTGTATATTTTGCATTTCTAGGTACTGGGAATATTTCACCACTTAAATATGAGGCTTTTTTAAGTAGCAAATACATATCTTCTGGTACACTGAATATTAAATATGATGGTGCTGATAAGTCTCCATTTGTTTCAAAAACATTTTTTAGACCAGAATCAACAACAGCAAGTACTTCAATACTCTCTATAAATTTTTGAAGAATTAATTTTCCATTATCTTCAACATCTGTATAATATAAATCTATATAGTTACCAGGGAAAATTGAATTACCATATGTACTATCCATAGATACTTTTAATGCAATTACTGTATTTCCATCTGGAATATCTCCATAAACACTTCTTGGTAATTGATTCCATTCTTTTACCATTCCTTCATAGAACATTCCATTAGCAGGTATAACAGCATCATTTGATACATATTTTCCTACTACTTGTGATGTTGATGTGTAAGCTCCTTCAATTACTTTACCAGGAATCTTTTTAACAGTAATCAAATCACTTGTGATTAATGTTCTTGGCCCAATCTCATTGATAGCTGTTACTACTGCTTTTGGACTAGTAGCATCTTCAATTCTTTTATTATAGGCCCAATATAATAAACACAAAGATCCAATAATAGCTATTATTGTTATTGTGTTTTTATTTGTAATAAACCTTTTTACTCCTATTAACATACTCCTCATTTTTATTCCTCCTTAGAACTATCTATTCTATAAAGTATTATAGCACAAATCTTTTATTTATTTCAATAGAAAAAAGCATTGATTAAATGCTTTTATACTCCATGCTCTACTTTAATTAATTTATTATTGTAATAAACTATTGTAAGTGCAGCTGAACCTAAAGCTAATAATACTTTTAATATATAATTAACAAAAATATCTTTAGCTTTATTAATAAAACTAATAATTGCTGGCTTTTCTTCTTCAGGATCAGTTCTTTGAATAATTATATTATCATAGTTTGCTTTAGTCTTCTCTATTATCTCTTTTGTAGCTTTAGTTGTAGTAAATTGTGATGCACATAAATTTAATTGTTCATAACCCTTACATATTTGAGTTTTATAGTATGGATTGTAATATGGTAACGTTATAGATAGATTACCTGCTTGTGAAGAACATCCATCATTACCATAAATATATACATCAAGAACTTTTCCTTCATTTATTTCAGATATAGTAACCATATCATTTTCATCAGGTGTATATCTTACAGTCCCAATTTTTAATGTAAAACCTTTAATAACATTGTAGAATTTTACAGTAAACTTATTATCTCCTAAACTATACTCTGTTTCATATGTAATATAATTTGCATATTTCATATATTCAGTATGTCTATTATAATCACATTCTGCAGCTCTAATAAATATAGGACACACTAGCAAAAATACAACCAATAATTTTAAATACCTTTTCATTCTTCTTCATCTCCTAATAACACAGCATGTACAACAAGTCTCTTATTATTACTTCCTGTACAAGTTGATAATGTTAATATTTTATCATTAGCACCAACTTTAGTGCTTGATTTAAAATTACTTCTTCCTCTAATTAGTTTAATGAATTCTTCTTTTTCCTTTTTAGTATTAAATTTATTTCTTAAATAATCTGTTGTGTAATCAACTTTATAAGCAGAGAATATTTTAAATTTTAAAGTACCATTTTCTGTATCAAGAGTAATTATCATATTATCTTCTTCTTTTCTCCATGATGAAGATAATACTTTTTTAAGTGTTCCAAACATAGTTCCATTTAACATACTATGTCCATAAATAATACTATTATCATCTAATTCTTCTATATTATTTCTATAATCTAAATAAATCCATCCCATACTAGTTGTTCTCTTATAAAAATCCTTCTTTAAATAATAACTATTATCAGAATGTTGTACTACTGGGTAAGATATCTCAGTATTATTAACAATTAAATAACCTACTGTTTCTTTATTAATCTTCTTTAATTTCTTAAATGATTTTTCAAAACTATATTTACTCTTAGCTTCTTCTTTAGTCATATTAGATATCTCATCAGTTTCCTCTAATGGATCTACAACATACATTCCATCGCCATTATCATCTTCATCTGGTAAAGCATATGAATCATTTATTAAATCACTAGATAATGTATTAATACTCATTTTCTCAATATATTCATATGATTTTATAAGCATAATACATACAACTGATATATAAATACATAATATAGATATAAGTTTTAAATTATTGAAAGTTAATTGTTTAAATAAATTATTTCTTAGGAAAGCAGAAGAATATATAATTCTAAACTCACAAGTATATTCCTCTTTACACTTCTCACTTATTTCTTTTAACCATGAGAAGTTATTAACAATGAAATCACCTTTGTCATATCCTTGATGCAAGAATATAACTACATTTCTTGATTCATCTTTTTTAACTAAATCTATTAATGTATTTATTAATTCTTTAGAAAACACATATAAATGTATAGCTTTTAATTTATAATTAATTTTTAAAAATTCTGTTAAATCATCTATTAAACCAGCATATTCTTCATTAACATTAACTGTTTTCTTATAATATAATGAATCCTCAGTTAAAACATTTTGAGATGCCATAAACTTATTAGATAATTTCTTAGTACTAAACATATTAACTTTTACACCATTATTATTAAACTTAGTTACATAAGTACTAGGCATAAAATAACAATCAATATTTTTTAAAGTTTTAGATGTTAAAAATAATTCATAATCTTCAATATCAATTGTTGATAAAAAGTTTAGTATTAGCGAAGATAATTTAAGACCTTCAAATAAAACAAAAGCATATTTAAATGTTATTAATCTACTAATTCTCATAGTAGTAACATATAAATTATTAGTATTTACTTCTATTGTATTATATACTTTCTTTTTATTGTTTTTATAGTATTTTAGAGTATAAAAAAGACAGTCTTTATAAAAACTATTTTTATTAACGAAAGTTTTTTCATCATCATTAATAGTTCTATAATTAAAGACTAATGTATTACCTTCCAAAGATATAACAATATACTCTTTCAATCTAATTACCTTCCTATAATATATATTACCATATTACCACAATTTATTATAAAAAAGATTAACTACTTTACATAATTAAAGAAAAAAAGACTTTCTTTCGAAAGCCTTTATTTTTAATTATGGACAGATTTTACTACAGTTTGTATTGTCACAGCTACCAATTACAGGATCTATACCAACAACTGCTGCACCAGGGTTTTCTCTACAAAACTCTGATTTAGCTGCTAGATAAGAATCAGTAGTTTCAAGTATACCTGTTAAATATGTATTTAAGTCTACATTGAAATCTTCAGCATTTTCACTAACTGTTGTATCACCTGAATTTGTAAGAACTCTAACTGTAGCTTTTGGAGGATTTTCATTAATATCATAAAATTCTAAAGTGTATTCTTTTGCACCACTAATACTTTCTGCAAATCTTCTAATGAATACCTCAACAAATTTTTCTTTAATCATTACTACTTCACCAGATGATCTAAAAGTACCATAATCAATTGCGTCAATCATAGATGCTTGTAGAATTTCTCTTGTTAAATAATAATCTTCTTCTTGTGTAGTTGTTATATTTTGCACTAATACGATTATTGTAATAACTACTAATCCTAATGCTATTAACATATAGCCCCACATAGATTCCTTCATTTTTTAATTTCCTCCTTTTTTGCTTGTCTTTAGCTCATAAGTATATTCTGATTCTCCCCTAGACGCGTTGCTTCTATTATCAATTATACCATAATTTTGTAAACTTTGTGCATCAAGAAATAGTGATCTTAACTCAGTATATTTATTTTCATCTACTGAACCAGCATATAAGTTATCATTAGTATACTTCTTATTGTTACTATTATCTTCTCTAATTTTCTTTAGAGCATCTTGATCTAAAGTATAACTATATTCTAAATGCTTATTATAGTATTGTAATATACCTTGTTGATTAACATAATTCTCAGTAGCATTTATATATTCATTTGCTTCTGCTGTTGACCAGTTCTTTCCAATAATTCTATTAGATGGGAATATATCATTTAATTCAACATTCCTATAAATAGCTTGAGGATCATTATCATAAGCATATTTATTAATATACCAGCATGAGAATGTTGTTGCATCATCATTATTAATTGCTGTATAGAACTTATCTAATAATTTTGGCTTACCTTCTACATCTGAATCATCAAAATTTCTATGATATGTTCCAGTTTCACCCATATAACTCTTAAATGAACATTGATAATAATTTGTTCCAGTTTTACTTCCATTTACTATAGGACATTCTTTAGGAATTACTGTTGCTGGATATGTTCCAGAAGGAACATTAACTCTTGTTGGTAATGCTACATCATTATAATTAGAACCATAAGTTGTATCATATACATCACCAGTATAAGCTTTAGCTTGGAATGTACTCTTATTGTAATATCCTACTTTAGTTGAAATTGTAAAGTAAGCATAATCATTTATAGGTACATCTTTACTAGTAAGACTTTTATTATTGTTTATATAATTTACGCTCTCTAAATGTTGAGCTGAATCAGCATATTGAATATATTTCTTTCCGTTTTCATCTGGGGAATTAGATACTCTATATGCATTCTCATGTGAAGGATTAATTCTTTGATCAGGTAATAAATACTCACCATGTTTTAAGTTTTCATCAACTTTAGCAGCATTATTACCATTAATATTATAATTCTTACTTATAACATATTTATTGTAATCAAAGCATCCTTTACCTTTACAATATTTAACTTTTGATATTGAAGCTGTATTTGGATTTAACTCAAGAGTATGTGCAAATAATATTGTATCTCTTGCATCTCCAACATCTTTTAATCCAGCTTTTGCTCCACCAGATCCTGGTGCATATTGAGCTCCACCGTCATAAGTAATACCTTCATAACTAATACAATTATTTGTATTACTATTTAATGTACAATCTTCAAAACCATAATTATTACTTGCAGTATATTTTTTCTTAATAGAGTTTTCAAAAATTGGACCTACAGTATTATCTTTTGGTTGTGCAATTGGAATTTCAGAATATAAATTACAGTTATATAAATCATAGATTAATTTAGTTAATAATTCATTACGATTATTTTCTCTACTTCTTACTCTATTATATATAGCATTATATAATTCTTTCCATGTATCAACAGCACTTAATGCTTCAATATCTGTTTCATCAAAACCATATGTAGCAGCAATTTGACCAAATTTCTTACTACTTGTTACTCTATCATAGTAAATTTCAGATACACAATCTCTTCTCATTTCAATAATACTGTCAAGAGATTTAACTGAACTATTTTTCTTTATTGCTGATTTTTCAATATCAAATCTGAATGATAAACCATTATATATTACTGTTTTATCTGCTAAATAATAATGAGCAGAGTCACTACAATAAATTCTACATACATCTGTATTAACACCAAAATAATCACTATAATCATAAGTTGCTTTATTTGCTACTGAAGCATTTAATATACAACTTAAGGATGGATCATTAATAGATGTTTCATATGTACCTGTTTTTGTATAATTCTTTACATCTGATACTTTTGGCTCACCACATGCTTGAGAACTTCTCTTAATTGAAGTATCTTCACAATCAGCATCACAGTTTAATTCTATTTCATAATATTGTTTAGTCTTTTTCTTCGGAACATTATTTGTCTTTTCAAATGGTTCAATTTTATATAAGAATTGATTTGTTATACCATCATTAATCATAGGGTTAGCAGCATCACAAGATACATACTTTTTAATACCATATGAAGTTGTTGACTCATTATAAGTAGTAACAACTGTTATATTCTTAATATCTTCTGTACAATCTGCATATATTTTTGTAGACATAGCACATAATGATTTTTGACATGCGCTAATTCCAGATATTGTACCTGGTGTTGTAACCTTAGGGCCACAACTTTCTACATTATCTACCATTTTACAATCTTGATAATAATCTCTATCTTTTCCTTCACCATTAACATAGTTAACATACTTTCTAAATGATCCATCATTATAGTAAACTCTAATTTCTTCAACTTCAAATTTACAATAATTTAAAACCATTCTTTCTTTTTCAGTTAAACTACCAGGATTATTTTTTTGTTTTAATAAAAGTGGAGCACAATCAATCCTTTCAGTTCCTTTAGTTATTTCTTCACCATATTCTATATTTAATATAGTTTTTGTTGTTACGCACTCACCATTACTATCTTTTATACAATCTTCTTCAATTATTTCTTCGCCTTCTTGTACATCTGTTCCAATTACATTAGTTTGTGAAGAAATAGAAATGTTAACAGGTAATACTGAAACTTCACCGAATAATTTATTTAAATGCTCTTTAAAATGTTCATTACCATTCTTAGTATTATAGAAAAGTGCTAAAACATATCTCATGTTTTCACCACATATAATACCAGAGTTGGCAACACATTGTAATGTATTAAATATACCTCTTGCATCTTTAACTTCTACACTTTTTAATGCATCATATTTGTCTAAATCAACACTAGTAACATTAGAAGGTGTTAACATATATTCAACAGTTTTTTTGTAAACATTTAAATATCCTTTATCTTGTTTACCAGTATTTGGATTTAAATATGTCATTTCATAACATTTTTGGAATGGTGCTGCATCAGTACCACCTAAATCACCATTTAAATCAACAGTACATTGTTCACCTGTATAAACGCCAAGTCCAACTGTACCATAACCACCTTGGTTAGTATAGGCACCCCATAAACGCATCGCTAAAGCAACCATTTCATCTGTTATTACTCCTTGAGAAGGATCACTTTTTCTTGTTACTTCATTATGATATTTTGATTCAATTAAGATGTTAGCATAACCACAGTCAACTGAAGAGTTACTATTAGCACATTTACTTGCATCTAAATTTATTTCTTTATAACCAGTAGATGAAGCTGGGTAACTAGGGTTAACACAATATGATGATTCACCTTCTATTTCATGTGTTTCAATTGTTGGTGTAACAGTAGTGCTTGTTTTTCTGCATGGATATGTAGGGCATCTTACTTTTGAAGAACCTGTTTTACATGCATGTAGTGTGTAACTTCTCCAACCCGTACATGCATCTTTTAGCTGCTGCATCATTTGTTTGCAAGCTTCAGCTTTATCTTTAGCAGCGCCACTATAAGTATCAAAAGTACCTCCACCCATGGATAAACTATAGTTTTTTGAACATGGAGATCCAGGTCTTTTACAAGTACCATCAGGACATTGTCCACCATCATTACATCCACAATTATGAGTATCCGGATGATCAACGCCGTTTTCATCAGTATATGCATTATTACAATCGCAATTATGAGTTAAACTACATACACCATGTACTGCATTATCCTTACAAGTTATACTTCTAGAGTGTGGTTCAACTTCAATTTTACCTTGGCCACCAGATGCTTGAATTCCTTTCTTTAAAACACATCTTCTTATCATGCCGCCACCAGTACCTGAACAAGGGTCTCCTCCATATGGGACTAACTCTTCACCCCATCCAACAGAGCCAGTAAGACTATCAAAGTCTGGTGAAGTAAAAGTTCCTTCACTACCCCAACTACAGTGAGATACGCTTACTTGCGTACCAGTTATTGAAGCAACATATCTTGTTCTTACAACTTGTATATCGCATCCTGAAGCTGCTTTAACATTACAAAAAGCAAATAGAACTAAAAATATAATAAATACTTCTGCTTTCCTTTTATGTCTTTTAATTCTTCTATCGCCATCTTCAATTTGATTTTTCATTTTTATCAATCTCTTAATTCTTCTTCTATAATATATAGAAACTAATATAATTGGTATTACAATACATAAAATGTATGAATAATATTTTAATATAAATTTTTTAAATGTAGGTTTTTTATCTTTAAGACTTCTTTCATATTCAGCCATTGCTTTTCCAAAATCTGCATCATTCATATCTTCTGTTTTATCAGTAAATGTTTGACATAATTCATGGTCTGGATATTTTTCACAATATGCTGTATTAACATACATATTGAACTTTGGAATAGTATATGATGTTTGCTTTAATATTTGATCTTTACAAGCGCCTGATATTGCTTTTACTTTTAATGTATATGTTTCTTCATCTACTCCGTTATATCCACCTACACCATATTTAGCTATAGCAGGTTGATATTTCCATATACCTGGTTTTCCTTCTCCATCTAAAGCTATTAATTCTAATGTTTCATTAATATCTTTTCCATTATATTTATCTTCAGAAAAATAAAAATAATAATAATATCCTGGAGATTCATTTTCTTTTAATGATTTTAAGAATCCTGGAGCATAATCTTCTTCAGTTCTTGGTTCTAAAAATTTTATTTCTAATTTTTCTACAAAATCATTAAGACTTGTATCACTACATGCTGCTTTTATATTTGTAATTAATAAAAAACAACATGCGATACAAAATATTATTTTATTAAATTTATTCATACCTATTCACCGCCGTACTATCTCATAATAGAATTATAACATATTTAATATTAATTAATAAATATTTTTTAATAAAAAAGGAACTGAAAATTCAGTTCCTCTATTTTAATATAATATTATCCCAACTATCGTAATCTACACATCTTACGCTAAATGCTCTTTTCTTATCATATGAACTATATAAACCTGTAAATACTGCATGGCTATCATAACCCCAAGTCAAATATCCACCTTGGCCATTATATCCCCAATAATAACCAGGTTGGCACTTATTATTTAGTGCCCCTTGGCAAGTAGTAGTATCAGGACAATAATCTACTAAATCTATATCTTTATTTGCACATAAATCTAATGTATAAGCATATCCTACTCCAGGATAGAAAGTATAATCTAACTCTCTATCTTTATTTTCAACAGCAGTATTTAAATTAAAGTTAAGTCTAACTTCAAGTGGTAAAACATATAAACCATAGTGTGAACATATTTTTTCAGCTGCATAGTAATTACATACAGTTCTTCCACTACCTGTCCAACAAGTTGGTGTTGTTCCTCCACCACTACAAGTTTGACCTTTTGTACAAACTGTAACTTTACTTAGTGGTATTTTTAATCCATTTGAATCTCCGGCATTTGCTGCCGCTACTGTGTTAGATTGAGCTCCACCGTCTCCCCAACCGCCATGATAGAATCCTTGATAATCTCTATCAGCTTGTTCTAAAGTACCCCAAGCTGTACCTGCAGTACTTGTTGTATCTTCTATTACAGTCCATTTAGCGTATAAATTGATAGTTTCACCATTTACTGTTGTTAAATTATTAACACTTGCTTGATTTGCATATGCAACATTTCCAGTTGTAGTTGTTGCCCATCCTGCAAATGTATGATTTGTTTTTGCAAATGCATTTGCTGTTAAGTTTTTAGCAGTTCCATATGTATGTGTTGAATTACTCATACTTCCACTTGTAGCACCATTTCCATTATATTTTACATAGTATGTATTAGCATTACAGCTATTACTTGTATTTCCAGCAACTACAGTATGTTGCCCTATATTATATCCAGTACTACAGTTACCAGTACATTTTTTATCTGCTTGAGTAACTCTTGTTCCTGCTGAACATGTTATCTTACATGCTGTTTTTGCTTGAGAACCTGTATTATCTGTTGTATATCCATCAGGACATTTTGTACATTCTGCATTTGCTGTTCCTGTACTATAGTAACCTTTTGGACAGGCTTCACAAACACCATTACTTAAATAATATCCTTTTCCACAAGCAGACCATTGTGCATAATATGTAATTGTTGTACTTGTACTTGATGCATTTTTAATATTTGTACCGGCTGCTAATGCAGTTCCAGAATTATTTTTCTTCCATCCTGCAAATCCATTACCAGATTTAGTAAATCCATTTGCTGCTAGTTTACAATCTTGGTCATAAGTACATGTCTGATTACTCATTGTACCAGTACCTGTATTTCTATTATATGCAACTGTAAATGTAATTGGTGTCCACTTAGCATATAAATTAACTGTTGCACCATTTGTTTCAGTTAAATTATTAACGCTTGCTTTATTTGAATATACAACTGAACCATCAGCACTTTCTGCCCATCCTGCAAAT
>CAMMYS010000028.1 GCA_946528555.1 uncultured Mycoplasmatota bacterium | reverse complement strand
TATATTTTAAGTAAATAATTTTAGGATTATAATCTGTTTTAACAGCACCTTTATTTTGTAATCTAAGTATGAACTTTTGTCCATCTTGAATAGCAGTTATTTCACATTTTGCTGCTTCTTCTTCATTTGATAGATCTATAATGTCATCTTTGTCATATGAGCCTAAAAAGTCTCCAACACCAACTATGCAAAATTCTGCATTTGCAAGTCTAAATGCTGTAACTTTTCCATTACTATCTAATCTAATTGTATAACTTAAATCCTCTGCATTTGAAAGTGATAATTCATTTTTACCACCTGTCTCAATTAAACCAACTTTATTACCCTTTGTTCTTTGAGTAACATATAAATCAGTCGCAGCTGCATAAACTTCCTTTGCCTCATTTATAAAAGAAATCTTTTTAGCATCTCTATAGTTTTTTAGTACGTTTGGTAATACTAAAAGTACTAGAAGTCCTAAGACTGCTATTACAGCTAACATTTCAACTAATGTAAAACCTTTTTTCATATCATCACCATTATAATTTTATCACAAAATAAAAAGCACTTAAAGTGCTTATTTATTTAATCTATTAAATTTTCTGAATACTGGTTCATCTTCTAAATCAGTATCTTCTAAGTCTTCTAAAATACTCTTTTGTTTTCTAGATAAACTTGTTGGAATAACTAATTTAAGTATGCAGTAAAAGTCTCCTTTTTTCCATGAATCTTCACTAGCAATACCTTTTCCTTTTATCTTTAGAATATCGCCTGGTTGAGAACCATCTTTAATTTTTAGTTCTACTACACCATCCATAGTTTTAATATCTTTTTTAGTTCCTAAACAAAGATCAGTAATTGTTACTGGAAGTTCAATATAAATATCATATCCTTCTCTTCTATATAATTCATGTTCTTTTACTCTTACTTCTAAATATAAGTCTCCATTAGGTCCTCCATTACTTCCTGGTTCACCTTTTCCACTTATTCTTAATTGTTCTCCAGTATCTATTCCTGCTGGAATATCAATTGTAAGAGTTTTCTTAACTTTAATTTTACCAGTTCCTTTACACTCATCACATTTGCTTCTGTAAGTTTTACCTTTACCACCACAAGCTGAACAAGTTGTTCTTGTTTGAATAACTCCTAGAATTGTACTAGATTGTTTAATTACATAACCACTTCCACCACATTCATCACATGTCTTTTCTCCATGGCCACCTTTACCATCACAATCTTCACAATTTTCATAATATTCAATATCAATATCTTTTTTACATCCATATACAGCTTCTAAGAAATCTATGTTAATACCATATAATGTATCAGCACCTTTTCTTGCTCTTGAAGATGAAGAGCCTCTACTTTGTCCTCCAAATGCACTACCAAATGATGAGAAACCTCCTCCAAATAAATCATCAAATATATCTGAAAAATCAAAATTGCCGAATGGGTTTCCACCATATGAACCTCCACCGCCAGCATTTCCATAAGGATTTTCAAATGCAGCATGTCCATATTGATCATATTTAGCACGATTTTCTTTATCACTTAAACAAGCATAAGCTTCTTGTGCTTCTTTAAATTTTTCAGGAGCATCAGGACTCTTATTTATATCTGGATGGTATTCTTTAGCTTTTTTTCTAAAGGCACTTTTTATTTCTTCTTCAGTAGCATCTTTAGATACGCCTAATACTTCATAATAATCTCTTTTAGTTGCCAATTTTACTCATCCCTTTCTAATTTTTTCAATAATTCTACTTTTTCATTAAATAATTCAAATGCTCTATTTAATACTTTTTCATCACATATATCTATACCAAGTTCATTTAATAAATCTAAAGGATATTTACTGCTTCCACTACTTAAGAACTTAATATATTTATCTTTAAATCCATTTTCATTTACTAATTTATCAGCTATTATAAGAGCACTAATAAATCCAGTAGCATATTTATATACATAAAATGGTGTATAGAAATGAGGTATTCTTGCCCATTCATATTGTATTTCACTATCTACATCAATTACTGGTGCAAAATGTTTCTTATTTAATTCTAAATAAGTTTCACATAATAAATCTTTAGTTAAAGATTCTCCATTTTCATATTTTTCATGAATAGATAATTCAAATTCAGCAAACATAACTTGTCTATAAACTGTTGCTTTAAACTTATCTAAAAAATCTACTAAGTGATAAATCTTATCATCTTTATTCTCTGATTTATTAATTAAATAATTTGATAATAATACTTCATTAACTGTAGAAGCTATTTCAGCTAAAAATATTGGATATGATGCATATAAATAATCTTGATTCTTATAACTATAAAATGAATGCATAGCATGACCCATTTCATGTGCTAAAGTACTAACAGAATCATAATTATGATCATAATTTAATGATACATATGGATCTACTCCATAAGTACCCCATTCATATGCTCCACTTCTCTTTTTATTTTTAGGAAATACATCTACACATCTAGTCTTTAATAACATATTAAAGTTATCAATATAATCTTTTCCTAAAGGTTTAATAGCTTCATTTACTATCTTAATAGCATCTTCATATTCTATCTTCTTCTTAGGAATATCAGCAGTATTAACATATAAATCATACATATGTAATTTATAACCTAATTTCTTTTCTTTTAATTTATAATATTCTTTTAAATAATCTAAATTTTTATTAGTAATATTAATAAGATTTTTATATAATTTAGGTTCAATCTTATCATCAAATAAGAATGATTCTAAAATACTATTATATTTTCTAGTTTTAGAAATAAATGAATCAGTTTTAACATTACCTATATATAAAGCACTAATAGTATTTATATGTTCTTTATAATACTTATATTCACTTTCAAAAGCACCTTTTCTTACATCTTTATTCTTAGATGTTAAGAAACTACTATAATTATAAGGAGTTAATTCTACACTTTTACCATCTTCATCAATAATATTATCAAATTTAATATCAACATTATCAATTGCATCATAAGCATTACTTGAAGTCTTTAATGCTTCATTAGCATCACTTAAGATTTTCTCTTCTTTTTCACTTAATATATGTTCTTTATATCTAAATAAGTTTTCAAGTGATCTTCTATATATTTCTAATTTTTTATTTTTAGATATATATTCTTCTATTAAAGAATAATCACTTTCTAATAATTCTGGATTAACAAAACTAGTTAAACTTTCAATTTTCTCATATATACTATCAGCAGTTTCTTTATATTCTTGAAACTTCTTATTAGACATATCTTCATAATAACCAAGATATGAATAAACATATATTTTTTCACCAAGCATATCAATATTCTTTTGAATTTCTAAAGCTTCATAAAATGTATTTTCATCTTTTAATAATTTACCTTTATATGTAATAAACTTATCTAATAAATTATTTATTTCTTTTAAAATACTTTTATATTCTTTATCATCTTTAATTATTTTTGTTAAATCCCATGTATAATTCATATATTCTCCTTATATTTAGTAAAGGGCTCTAATAAGAGCCCAATACCTAATTATTTTTCTTCAAATTCAGCATCTTTTACTTTGCTTTTCTTTTCAGATTTTTCTTCAGTTTCATCTCCATCATTAGAAGCATTTTCGCTTGCGCGAGCAGATTCTTCATTTTGACTTTGATATACCTTACTTGATAAATCCATTACAGCTTTTGATAGTTTTTCACTAGCTTCTTTAATTTCGTCAGTATCATCACCATCTAAAGCATCTTTAACTTTCTTAGTTAATTTTTCAATTTCATCTTTTTCATCTTCAGGAACTTTATCGCCAAAATCTTTTAATGCTTTTTCTGAAGCAAATACCATTTGTTCAGCATCATTTCTAATTTCAGCTTCTTCTTTACGTTTATTATCTGCTTCTTTATTAGCTTCTGCTTCTTTCATCATTCTGTCGATTTCTTCATCGCTTAAGTTAGAAGAAGCAGTAATTGTAATAGCTTGTTCTCTATTAGTTCCTAAATCTTTAGCTTTAACATTAACAATTCCGTTAGCATCAATATCAAATGATACTTCAATTTGAGGTACTCCTCTTGGTGCTGGTGGAATATTTGTTAATTGGAAGTGTCCTAATGTCTTATTATCAGCAGCCATTGGTCTTTCACCTTGTAATACATGAATATCAACAGCAGGTTGGTTATCAGCAGCTGTACTAAATACTTGAGATTTAGTTGTTGGTATTGTAGTATTTCTTGGAATTAATACAGTCATAACATTACCAAGTGTTTCAATACCAAGTGAAAGTGGTGTTACATCAAGAAGTACTAAATCATTAACTTCACCTGTTAAAACTCCACCTTGAATACTAGCTCCCATAGCAACTACTTCATCAGGGTTAACTTCTTTTGATGGTTCTTTTCCAAGTTCTTCTTTAACTAATTCTTGAACACATGGAATTCTTGTAGATCCACCAACTAATAATACTTTATCAATATCACTAGCTTTTAATTTAGCTTCTTTTAAAGCATCTCTAACTGGTTTTCTAGTTGATTCAACTAAATCACTAATTAATTCTTCAAATTTAGCTCTTGTTAATGTCATATCAACATGTAAAGGTCCATTTTCACCTTGAGTGATGAATGGTAAACTAATTTGAGTAGTTTTAACGCCACTTAAATCTTTTTTAGCTTTTTCAGCACCTTCTTTTAATCTTTGCATAGCTAGTTTATCTTTAGATAAGTCTACGCCATTTTCTTTCTTAAATTCTGTAACTATATAATCAATAATACGATTATCAAAATCATCTCCACCTAAGTGATTATTTCCACTAGTTGATTTAACTTCAAATACTCCATCACCTAGTTCTAATATAGATACATCAAATGTACCACCACCTAAGTCGTAAACAAGTACTGTATGAGCATTTTCTTGTTTATCAAGACCATAAGCTAAAGCTGCTGCTGTTGGTTCATTAATAATTCTTTCTACTTCTAAACCAGCAATTTTACCAGCATTTTTAGTTGCTTGTCTTTGAGCATCGTTGAAATAAGCTGGAACTGTAATAACAGCTTTACTTACTTCACCACCAAGATAAGCTTCAGCAGTTTCCTTTAAATTCATTAAAATCTTAGCACTTATTTCTTCTGGTGTATATTTCTTTCCTTCTGCTTCAACTTTTTCTTTAGTACCCATTAATCTTTTAATAGAACTAATTACATTTGTAGAAGTTTGAGCTTCTCTTTTTGCTACATCTCCAACTCTAACTTCTCCATTTTTAAAACTTACTACTGAAGGAGTAGTTCTATTACCTTCAGCATTTGGTATAACATGTGGTTCCCCACCTTCAAGTACAGATACACAACTATTTGTAGTACCTAAATCTATTCCTATAACTTTATTAACTTTTGTCATTATTATTTCTTCCTTTCTCTTTTAAGTTTTCTTTCTTGTTTGCTTTCCTCACTATATATACCCATAGAATTTATACATGCTGGAATAAACTTATTAATAGTGCTTACTTCTTCACTTGATAAGCCCTCTAATATTTTTTCCTGAACTTCATGTAATTCTTCAGGTTGATATTTGTCAGGATCAACACTCAATTCTAAAATTAGCATCATTGTTTTAAATGCTGCATCGCTAATATTTTTGTTCTCACTTGCTATACAGCTATCCATATAATCTAAGTTTTCTCTTTCTTCTTTTGACAAATTAGAATATTCTGGATCTCTGTATGAACCAAATATTGCAAACATACTAGATAATATATTAAACATTATTTATTTACCTTAACCATTGCATGTCTAATTACTTTGTCTTTATACATATATCCTTTCGTTAAAACTTCAATTACAACATTTTCTGGTTTAGTTTCATCATGTTCAGTAAGAACTGCTTCCTCAAAATTAGGATCAAATTCTTTTCCTAAACAATCAATTTCTTTAACTTCATATTTATCTAATAATGATGTTAAAGAACCAAGGATCATTTTAAATCCACTTAAGAACTTGCTTACTTCGTCAGATAAATCATTATCATCCATCATAATAGCTCTTTCAAAATTATCTTTAATGCCAAGTATTTCTTTAATAAAACCTTCACCTTCATATTGAAGCATTCTTGATACTTCTCCTTGAGTTCTAGTTTTAAAATTTAAATATTCAGCTTGTAATCTCATATATTTATCTTCAAGTTCTTGATTTCTACTTCCAAGAATTTGAACTAAAGTTTCAGGATCAATGCTACCGCATCCACCGCAAGATTCACAAGAACCTCCGCATCCTTCTTCAACTACTTCAGTAGTTTTTTCTACCTTTTCATCATTCACTTTTTTTGTTTCTTTCTTTTTCACTTGTTTTCACTTCCTTTGTTTTCAATAGCACCTTTTAAATACTCTAACATGTTAACAACACGTTCATATTCCATACGTTTAGGTCCTATTATCGCAATTGTTCCTTCTCTTCCAGCAGCTTTATATTTAGTCTTAACAACAGTTACGTTATCATCAATCTCGCTTTCGCTACCAATATATACCTTAACCTCGTCACCAGCTTCTTCAATTTTACTCACCATATCTTTGCTTTCAAACTTACTTATGATATTTTTAACATCATCAACTGTATTGAACTCCGGTTGTTTTAATATATTAGTCTTCCCCGCAAATTTAACATCCCTATCACTTGTAAAGTTAGATAGTGCATTATAAAATGCATTGTAAACTATTTCATAGTTTTGAATATAATTTCTAATTATAGGTTTAATTTCAAACTCTAACTTTCTAGGAACATCGCTAATTTGCGTCCCGACGAGCATCTTATTTAATAGTTCTGTTGTTTTTGATATTTCATCAGCAGGAATATTTTCTTCTAAGAAAACATTCTTATTTTCAACATGCCCAGTATCAGTTATTAATATAGCAATTAATTGTTTTTCACTAATTGGTACAACTTCTACTTTTTTAAGCATATTATCATCTGCTTCTCCACCTAATACTACAGAAGTGTAATTAGTTATATCACTAATTATTTCTAAACTTTTTGATATAGCATCACTAAGTTCTAATTCTTTGTTATTTAAAACTGTTTGTAGTTTTAAAATATCTTCACCACTTATTTTCTTAGGCTCCATCAAATTATCAACATAATATCTATAACCGCTTTCGCTAGGAATCCTTCCTGAAGATATATGAGTCTTTTCTAAATAGCCAAGTTCTTCTAAAGCAGCCATATCATTTCTTATAGTTGCACTAGAACATTTAAACTTTTTACATAAAGCCTTACTACCAACAGGTCTTGCAGATTTAACGTATTCCTCTACAATTGTTTTAAGCAATTCTTTTTGTCTACTTCCTATCATCATACATCTCCTTTTTAGCACTCTCATCAAACCAGTGCTAATATAATTATAATACATTTTTTAGCAATGTCAAGCACAAAGTGCTAATTTTTTTAATGATTAAAAAAATAAAAAAGATTTAGAGCAAACTTCTAAATCTTAAAACCTTATTTTTAGTATCTTTTCCTATTATATATTCACTTTCTTCATCATCTAAATTATAGTCTACTACACTTTGTAAACAATTATATATTTCTTCCATATTACTATTGAAAAAGTATTTTCCTCTACTATAAATACAATAATTAATACTAAAATTTTGTACATTTCTATTTACCAAAGATATTTCACTAGCAAAATCTTTAAAAAACTCTTTAAATGATTCAAAAGACTTAGGGCTAATCTTATCAGGAATATAAAAATCTATAAAACCTTTAAAACTATAATTTAAAGGATCAACTCTTCCATATAATATTTTAGCATGTATATATTTATTTCTACATTTTTCACATAGTCCTAATTCATCTTCAATTAATATACTTCCACCACCATGTAAATCTTTTTCAACTCTAGCAAATGTTGCATTATGTGAAGCACTACCAAATCCTAAATTATAACTTAATATATATTGTTTAGGAGTACATACTAAAATGCCACCATTATATTCAACATCTCCTATTTGAACAGAATGAGTAAAATCAAAGAAAGAAAAATCTTTAGTTAATTCTTTTATATTGTATCCATACTTTTCTCTTGAAATTTTTCTATTAGCATTTCTGTATACCATTTTACCCCCCCTATAAATAACTATAATTGTTTATCTTTTGTAGGAACTCCTATTATTACTTCATCTTCTTCATCATCTAAATTTTCATCTATATGATTTTCTAAATAACTATATATTAAATCTAAATTATTACTTTCCACTCTCTTCTTAGTATCTTTATTATAGAATGAAACATGAAATGAACCACCAGAATTATTACAAGCAAGTTCTATTTCTTTATTATAATCATCATAGAACTTTTTAAATGATTCAAACATATTACGACTAATACTATCAGAATTATCTTTAATTGATATATCAAATATACCACCTATTCTAAGTCTTCCTGAAAGATCAGTACCAGTATTTTCATAAGCAAGTCTTCCTGTAATATATCTTTCTGTACACATTTGTCCTAACTCTGTAAGTTCATCTATTCTTGTTAATGTTCCACCTCCAAGAATATCCTTCATAGCCCTAGCTTTTGCTGTTATATGAGCTCCAACTCCATAATTAGAATTATATCCTATCACATATTGTTTTGGTGTGCAAATAAAAAACCCACCAAAATCCACGCCTTCTTCAGATAAACATGCTTTTCTACCATTCTTAACAAAATTTAGTATGGTAAAATTATCTACTAATTCTTTTATATCAAAATTATAACTCATTAAATGTGAATCTTTATTATTATAATATTCTCTTAATATATCTTCATCTTTCATATTCTCACCCAATCATAATTATAACAAATAAAAAAAGATTTATGTTAAATCTTTTAATATTTTCTTACTTTTTAAGTATACTCCTGAATATTGTTCATAATATTCATCAATTATTGTATCAATCATATCACTAACATTTTTATCAATATCTAGATTACTAATTTTAGATATATCAACATAATAATATAATCTTAACATTTTTAATACTTTTCCATCTAATATAGGTTCATTATCTCTACAATTACCACAAATATATCCACCTTTAGATAAAGAAAGTGTAACTATTTTAGAACTACCACATTTAACACAATTATCTAAATTTAAATTAATACCTAAATAACTTAAATACTGTAATTCTAATATATTAGTAATTATTTTAGGATCATGATTATCTTCTATTTTTAATATTGCACTTTCCATCAAATCATATACTTCATTATCATTACTCTCTTTATATACATTTGATGCTAATTCGCATATATAAGAAAGATAACTTATTTTAACAATATCACTTTTAATATTAATAAAATAATTTTTAATATCACCATCTATTAAAGTAGATAAACCATCTTCTTTATAATACATATGAAAAGTACCATAAGCAAACTTTTCACTTGGTAATCTTAATTTACTCTTTAATGATTTACTTCCCTTAGCAATACATCCTATTATACCCATATCTTTAGTAAATATATTAATTATTCTACTAGTTTCTCTATAAGCTGTACTACTAATAACAATTCCATCTACACTAATAATTTTCATAAATTATTTTTCTTCTTCACTTTCAAGTAAATATCCAAGATCTTTAATATACTTTTCTTTTTCTCTCCATTTTTTAATAGTTTTACAATATAGTTCTAAATATACTTTTTTACCAAGCAATTCTTCCATATCTATTCTAGCTTCATGACCAATAGTTTTAATCATACTACCATTGTGTCCAACTATTATTTTTCTTAAAGAATCTCTATCTACTATTATATCTACATATACTTTAATTAAATCTTTTCCTTCTTCATAACCAATTAACTTACATGATATTGAATGAGGAACTTCATCATTAGTATGTATAAATATTTTTTCTCTAACTAATTCAGATAATCTAAACTCAGTATCTGCAGTTGTTGTCTCTCCATCCATAAAATATTTAACATTATCAGGTAAATAATCTTTTAGAACTTTTATTAATCTATCAATATTATCATTTTTTAAAGCAGATAATGGAATAATTTCACTAAATTCATATAAATCTTTATATTCATTAATTTTAAGAATTATTTGATCATCTGTTAATTTATCTATTTTATTTAAAACTAAAAACACTGGTTTTTTTAATCCAACTAATTTATCAATTATAAATTGGTCACCTTTTCCATAAGGAACTGATGCATCAACTACAAGTAATACAACATCTACATCATTTATTGAATAATAAGATTGTGCATTTAAAGCAACACCCAATTTATCAACAGGTTTATGAATACCAGGAGTATCAACAAATACTATTTGAGTATCTTCTTCATTATATATTCCTTGTACTAAATTTCTTGTTGTTTGAGGTTTAGGGCTAATAATAGCAATCTTTTCTTTAATAATTGAATTTAAAAGTGTACTTTTACCAGTGTTTGGTCTACCAACAATAGTTACAAAGCCACTTTTCATACTAAGTCCTCCTTAGTAAATGTTGTAGTCATTAATTTATCAAATGTTAATATTTCCATTTTTCCACTTTTAGTCATTATATTAAATATTACATCTTTATCAAAAAATTCTAGAAATACTTGCTTACATAAATTACATGGATAACATATTTCATCGCTACTAGTCATTAAATATAATGTTTTAAACTCTCTTTCTCCATGAGAAACAGCATTAAATATTGCATTTCTTTCAGCACATACAGTTGCTCCATATGAAGCATTTTCAATGTTAACTCCTTCATAAAAGTTACCATCTTTAGTTTCTACTATACATGCAAAATTCATATGTGAATATGGTGCATAACTATTTTCTAATAATTTTAATAATCTATCTTTCATTTAATCCTCCTAAAACAATATAGCAATTAGTTTTGGTCCAAATATTATAATTCCTACTATAACTGCAACAATTGCAAAAACAAATACTGCTGCCGCACTTGTATCTTTAGCAACTTTAGCAAGAGGATGATATTCTTCAGTAACTAAATCAACTACTGCTTCTATAGCTGTATTAATTAACTCACAAGATATAACTAACCCTATAGTTAAAGCAAGTAATGCCCATTCAGTAACAGACACTTTAAATATAAAACCTGCTAATACTACTATTAATGCAATACCAACATCAACTGCTAAATTTTGTTCATTTCTATATGCATATCTAAGTCCTTTAACAGGATACTCAAAACTTCTAATAAACTTCTTTAGTCCTTTTTCTCTTTTTCTATCCTCTCGTGATATCATATTCATTTAATATTTCCTCCTCAAGTGCTCTCATTACCTTTTTGTCTTCTTCATTCATATGATCATATCCTAATAAGTGTAATAATCCATGAACTGCTAAATAGCAAAACTCACGTCTTACACTATGACCATAATCAGAAGCTTGTTCAACACATCTTTCATAAGAAATATATATTTCACCTAAAAATCTAACGTCTTCATAATTAACATCTTTAACTTCTTCAAAAGCAAAAGATATTACATCAGTAACAGCATCTTTATTTCTATATTCTCTATTTATTTCTCTAATCTTTTCATTATCAACTATAACTATATTTAATAATGGATTTTTAATTTTCAAATGTTTACAAGCAAAAGTAATTACTTTATCTAATTCTTCTGTATCAATTTTTTCTTTAGTTGTATTAAAAATATAATCTTTCATATTATCCCCTATAGTATTTTAATTAAAAATATAACTCCTGCTAATAAAAGCAATATAGTTAAAACATTATAAAACCAATTTCTTCTCATAAAATTTGGCAAATGATCTGATATAGCATCTAAAGCAATATATATCAAAAATCCTATTACACCACCAGTAACATTTAATATAACATCATCAATATCAAAACATCTACCTATAAAATGTTGAACAACTTCTATAGATAAACTTGCTAACAATGATGTTAATATTATTCCACCTAATCTTTTAATTCTACAATATTTTGTAAAAAAATATCCAAGTGGAATAAATAATAAAATATTGCCAAATACTTGTTTATAGAAACCATTAGTTCCATAATCATATCTTAATATTTCTCGGAAAGGAGTAAAATTAGTTCCACCACCAGGCAAATCTTGACTAGTGACAAGCCTAAATAAAACCATTAAGTATATAATAAATATCAAATTAAAGATTTCTTCATGAAAAACAAATTTTTTTCGTTCACCTTTAAAAAGCATAGCAAGTCTCATTATTGTTAATATACATACGACAATAACGATTGTTGGCCAAGACATATCAATTATATCTATAATAGCTTTCCTCATAATAACCCTTTTCCTTCTATAAACATTTTACTACATTTATATATTATTTTCAATTTAAAACACTCCCTAATATATAATAAGAATAAAATGTCAAAAACACTTTTTAAAATAAAAAACACAGTATTTAAACTGTGTTAATTAATATATTCTTCAACTATTTTTATAACTCTCATTAATTCATCTTCATAAGTTTTGAAGTTTTCTATAACATAATTAGTATCACCAGCACTAGCCTTTTGTTCATGTGCTTTAGCCATTATGAATAAATCATTTATCCCAAGGACATTAGTTTCTTTCTTTAACTGTTCAGATTCAAGAGCATATTTATTCATATCCATGTTAGCTTTACATTCCATTAAACTTCCATATTTAGATTTAGCTAAACTAACAAAATCTCTTATTCTTTTAGCAAATAAATCTTTATCACCCAATATATCTATTGCTGCATTAGCATCTATACCATTAGTTTTTAAATATTCTAAACTATGTTTATCATTAACAGCAATTTCTCCAGAATTATCTATAACAACTTCTTGGGCATTTTTAGAAGCAGCCTCGCTCTTCTTTAATAGTTCTTCACTAATTTCATCATCATTTTTAAATATTGCCATTATAGAACTCCCTCATCTTTATTTTCAGGTTGTTGAACTGGTTGTTGAGGCATTACTGGTTGTGTATATACTGGTTGAGTATATACTGGTTGAGTGTACACAACTTGTTGTTGTCCTTGTTGCCCATAAACCGGTTGTGCATATACAGGTTGAGCATATACTGGTTGTGCATAAACAACTTGTTGAGGTTGAGCAACTGGTTGTGGTGCTGGAGTACCCATAGTCATCATTATTTGTTGTTCTTGTAAAGTATTATTAGCAGCACTAACATCAGCAGGTTTAATTGTTTCTTCTAAAGTTGGTGCATTATTTGTTGCTGTTGGTGATGGCTCAGGGCTACCTGCTCCTAAAATATCATATAATTTTTTAGCAATGATATCTCTTGAAAATGGTTTAGCTAAATAATCATTAAATCCAAGACCCATATATTTTTCTTTAGCACCAGTCATAGCATCTGCAGTTAAAGCAACTACTGGAGTATTAAATCCAGGTATTTGTTTTAAGTTAGCAATTGCTTCAGCTCCACCCATAAGTGGCATTAATATATCCATTAAAATAATATCGTATTTATTACCAGATTTAACTTTATTTACAGCTTCTAAACCATTAGATCCCTCATCTATAATAAAGTTATATGCTTTAATAGCTTTTCTAAGAACCTTAATATTTAATGGATTATCATCAACAACAAGAATTCTCATATTACTATAGTTAAGATTCTTAGGTACGCTGTTTTCTTGTTCTGCTTTCATCTTTTCTAAAGCTTCTTTACTACCTATCTTTTGAGGAATAATTACATTAAATGTACTTCCTTTTCCATATACACTATCTACTGTAATAGTTCCGCCCATAAGTTCAATTAAATCTTTAGTTATAGATAAACCAAGTCCAGTACCTTGTACAGAAGATACCTTTTCAACTTGTAATCTTTCAAACTTAGCAAATAGTTTATCCATATCTTCTGGTTTAATACCACGTCCAGTATCAGCTACTTTTATTACCAATGAACTAGATGCTTTATCCCAATTAACAGTAAAATCTATTTGACCTTTTTCTGTATATTTAATAGCATTACTAATTAAGTTGTTAAGAACTTGTTTAATTCTTAATCTATCTCCATATAATACTTCCGGAATATCATCTGATATTTCAGTATTAAACTTTAGTGGCTTTTCAGCAACTTTAGTTCTTTGTATTTTAACAAGTGATTCAATCTCTTCTTTAGGAGCATAATCACTTTCAACTATTTCTAATTTTCCACTTTCAATTTTACTTAAATCTAAGATACCACCTATTAATTCAAGTAATGTATTTGAAGCATTAATAATATCAACTGAGTCTTCTTGTACGTCTATTGGAACTTCATTTTTAAATGATTCAACATCTTCACTTAAACCAACAATTGCATTAAGTGGAGTTCTAAGTTCATGTGACATACTACTTAAGAATTCAGATTTAGCTCTACTTGCCATAATAGCATTTTCTTTTGCTTGAGCTTCTAATTCAATAACTCTAGCATCGGGATTTTCAATTGTATTAAACATTATAAATACTGTTAAAAAGTGAACAGCAGTAGAAATAGTTAATTCAGGATGCTCTCTTTGAACCACCGCTAGTGCAAGCATCATCATTCCCAATAAGAAAAACGGGAATACTTTTTTGATTTTCATATCTTTTCTATTTATGATTATAACTACAATAACAGCAGTAAATATGGCACTAGAGTAAACGTAAATAAATTTAACAGCAATACCCACAGCATATCCGACATGTTTATCTACAGGTAAAAGCATAGCGCATATTGCTCCAATTAATAAAGCAGTAAAAGTACATAATTTTGCAAACTTATACTTTTCTTTTGTTTCTTCAGTAGTATAAAGTGAATAAACATAGAACAACAAAACTGTATTAAAAAACAAAATATATGTAAAATAAATACGCATAATAATATCATAAAAATATGATTCAAAATAATAGTTACTTAAATATATACAACATGATTCTAGAACAATACCTATCAAATTTGAATAAAGTAATATTGAATATATTTTTGATTCTTCTGTACGAACTCTATTTTTAAATATAAAAACAATACCTAAAGTAACAGAAAAAACAAAACAAGTTATCAACATAACCAGAAAGTTCATACCAACACCTCTTTATTTTATACTACGTAAATTATATCACTATTATAGACTTAAATCTATACTTTTATAACAAAAAAGTTATTACAAATAATAACTTTTTTATTTTGTTAATCTTAAAACCATATTATTCTTTTGATTATTTGATTTAGTTATAGCATCTTCAACATAAATCATGTTTTCATAATCCTTTTCAGATCTTAAACTATTAAAATCTCTTTTACCACTTTTAGAAATAGGAAATCCTTCTTCATAGCTTCTTACTCTAAAATAAATCTTATTAAATATTTCTTCTGGAATTTCTTTTTCTAATCTTAATGCACATGAACTAAGAACATCTTCTATTCTTTTTGATGAATTAGGTTGTTTCTCTATGTGGCAAACATAAACATTATCATCTGTTTTAATAACTGTGCAAGACATAATGTTTTTTGTATCTTTTGAGATTGATTCTTCTATTTTAAAAATTGGGAAGAAAGTTCCATCTTTTAGTATAACAAAGTCTTTTTCTCTACCCTTCATTTTAATACTTTGAGCTCTTTCATCTGATTTATAAGCTAAAGTACCCATATTAATCCATTTTTTTCCATATTTATCAAAAACATATGCTGATGGATCAATTTGTTCATCAGTATATCCAGAAAAACTAGTTGGCGAATTAACAACCAATAATCCCGGTTCATTTAGTGCGCAATAATCACCATCATGATTTAATATTTCATATTCAATCATGTTAAATGGAATTATTCCCAATGAATACTTTCTAGCATATAGTGCTGAAAGAACGCCTTGTTGAAATTCATGAAATAAAGTTGTAAATACTCCACCAGCTTCACAAGTTCCCCCACCCATACTAAATGTAACTGGAGATAATGGAAATGGTAACTTTTTAGTACCAAATTTATGTTCTTTTGCCATTCTATTAAGAAATTTTTCTTCTCCAATACTGCATCCTTCACCAGCAACATCGCACATAATTAAATAAGGGAATTTAATTTTCTTATTTGCTTCCTTACTTAATTCTTTTCCTAAGAATAACCATCTACCAATTGTTGATTGACAATAATGAGGTTTATTAATTAATAGCGATTTTAAGAAAAAGTTTGTTTCTTTAAATGGTTCGGATGCATATGTACAATTACAACATAATGTATCTGCAACATTACTTACGTTTGTATGAGAATAAACAGGTATTTCATACAATGCAGTTAAGTCTTTCATTTCTGGCATTCCAGAAACATCTGCTAATTTAAATCTAGATGATGTAATATATACTCTATTAGAATGTTTAACACCTTTAGGGCATCCCTTTTCAGTAGTTCCACTTGTATAAGTAATTGTTGCAACATCATCTAATGTAGTGCTTTCAAGAACATTTCCTTTGTATTCGGCGCCTCTTTCAATAAATTCTTTTTGATTAATTACATTTTTAATTGATTTTCCTTTAAATTCATTAAATCTAGAAGTAAACACGTGATTTTCCCCATCAATATCTTGGTATGGATTAAATGGTTTGCCTTCTCTATTTTTCATTAAAGAGTCTTCTAATGAAATTAATATTGGAGTTTGAATATCGCTTTCTTCAACTACATCCATTATTTTTTCATAATAATCCTCAGATATAAACATAATCTTAGAATTTGTATTATTTAATATATTTTTTAAATTATTTTTATCGAACCAACTTCCAACTAAATGAATAGTTGCACCAATAAAACTGCAAGCCAAAAGAAGATAAATATACTCTGGAATATTTGAAATACATACAGGAACTTGATCTCCTTTTTTTACTCCTAAAGCTTTTAAAGATTTACAATATTCAAAAACCTTAGAGTACATTTCCTCGTAAGAAATCTTATTTCCCCTATACTTAATTGCAGTTTTATCCATTGAATTTACATTTCTCTCAAACATAAATAAAGCCCAAGAATTATTATTGTTTCTTTCAATGTAATCTAATGCCTTTTTCGCTTTTCTAGTTAATTTATCACTATATTTATAAACATTAGTGTTTGGTTTTCTTTCGGATTGAATCCTTTTAATTTCATCATATAAATCATGTAAATTATTATTTTCCATAGTCTTTTCTTTCTCCCTGTGAGAAGTATATTATCACTTTTTTAGGGAAAAATCAAATTTGACGTATCAAAAATGATACTCGCTTTACATTTAGAGTATCAAAATTGATACATATAAAAATAACACTGTAAAGTGTTATTTATCTTTTTTCTCTTCTTCATCTGATTGTAGTAGTCTCAAAATTTGTCTTTGTACTCTTAATGTTTCTTGAACTTCGTCATGAAGTTTTTCTAGAATTAATTCACTCTTTAAATCTACTTGATAGTCATTTTGGTTTCTAATACTATCTTTCTTTGCTTGTCTATTTTGGCTCATCATAATAATAGGAGCTTGTAATGAAGCTAAGCATGAAAGCATTAAATTTAATAGTATAAATGGATATGGATCCATAGCTTTTCTCATTACAACTAAATTAATAACAATCCATCCTAATATAAATAATGTAAATCCTATTATGAATCCCCATGAACCAGCTACTTCAGATAATTTATCAGCTAATTTCTCTCCTCTTGTTAAATCTTTATCTTCTTGTTTATCTACATCAATAGTTATAGGTTTTTCTATTAACATCTCAATTAAATCTGCTTCATCATCTGCACTAATATCTTGCTTTAATAATTTTCTTACTATCTCTTTTTTGTTTACTACTTGTTTGTTTTCTACCTTTTCCATTTTTATCACCATAATAATTATATTCTTTTTAGGAAAACTAATCAATATTGTTTGATTTAAGAATCGAATTATATTAATATTTAATTAGAGGTACGTTTATGATAAAAAGAAAAGAAAATGGATTATTAATTGTTATATCAGGACCATCAGGTTGTGGTAAATCAACATTAGTTCAAATGTTACTTAAGAAAAGAAAAAATATTATATTATCTATTTCTGATACTACTAGAAGTCCTAGAGGTGAAGAAAAAGATGAAGTTGATTATAACTTTATAACTCCTGAACAATTTAGAAAAAATATTAAAAATAATAAATATTTAGAATATGCGATGGTATACACAGATAAATACTATGGAACACAATCAGATTTTGTTGATAAGAATCTTATTAAAGGAACTGATGTTATCTTAGAAATAGATATTGAAGGTGCTAGAAAAATTAATGAGAAAAGAAAAGATGCTGTATTTATATTTGTAATGCCACCATCAATGAAGATATTAAAAGAAAGACTTGTTAATAGAAAAACTGAAACTAAAGAACAAGTTATAGAAAGATTTAAAAAAGCATATCAAGAAATAAATGAAGTATCTAAATATAATTATGTAGTTGTCAATGATGATTTAGATGATGCTTTAGATAAAATGAATTCTATTATTACTTGTGAAAAATGTAGAGTTGATAGAATTGAAGAATTAGATGTTGGTAATCAAGAAGAAATAATTCATGAAATATTAATGGATTTTGATAAAAAAAGAGATGATTAATCATCTCTTTCTTTTTGCTTCTTTTTCTCTTGCTTGATTTAAGTGATTTAATGCATTTTCATACATTATTTTATTAATATCTTCTTCACTAAAATATTTGCTTAATAACTCTCTTAACTCATTAGCAATATTTCCATATTCAAACATTGTACTTTCTTTGTAATCACATAATTCACTAAATCCCATATCATCTGTACTTACACAAATACTATCTATACTTCCAGTAAGTTTGTAAACATGCAATATGTGTTCTACATATTTTTCTTTTAAAAATTTAATATATTCATCATACTCAGGAGTTCCAAGTTTCTCTTCTCTTTTCTTATAACCACCTTTATCAACAAAACCTGAATTACTCATTATACCAACAAATCCGCCTAATTCTACAATTGCTTTTATTTGTTCATCTGTAAGATTACGAGGTATATCACATAAACTTCTAGAATTTGAATGTGAAGCATAAACTTTAACATTTAAATTTTTACTTTTTATATAATTAATTATATCCCAAAATGTTCTATCATTAGCGTGAGACAAATCTACACATATATTAAGTTCTGCTGCTTTATCTATAAGTCTTTCTCCTAATGGAGTTAATCCATCTTCACTTCTTTTGCCTGAACCAAATTTGTTTTTGCAATTCCAAACAGGTACGATAGCGTCAAGTCCTAATTCTTTTAAAGCAACTAAATCATTTTCATCTTCTAAAAAGTCACATCCCTCTATTGAAGCAAATACTTTTAAATTACTTGGGATATGTTCTCTTAATAATTCCATTGATTTTTTAAACATATCAATAACACTAACATCTTTTCTATAGAAATTAGGATCAAATTCGCTATTCATTTCTTCTTCACTCATAAAGCATAGGTTTGCTATTACACCTATAACATTATCAGGTCTATAATTCTTTATCCAATTTTCAATATAAGTAAAATCATTTTTCAAATATGAAATATATAATTTTGCTAATAAATCATGATGTGTATCAAACATATTAATCACCTAAACAAATTATAACATAAAAAGAGATGTTTCCATCTCTTTTTAACATTTGTTTCCACTTATTTTTCTTCTTATTATTGTTCCTACTGTTCTTCCTATTTCTATAGCAGTTGTTACAACTTTTACTATAGTATTAATAATTGTTGATGAAGTTCCTCCTCTTATTTCTATTAATTCGCTTTTATTTATCATTTTCTGCAAGCTAAAGGCCTCATATAACCATCAATTAATCCTATAACAAATGATACTAATGCTCCAGCACCTATTCCATAGAAATATTTAGATAATCCTCCTTTTATATTAACAAGTTCATCTTTATTTATCATTGACCTTTCTCCTTTCTAATTTGTATTTTAAATCAAACATATCTATTATTTCTTTTTTATGAGATATATAAATGATAGTTTTATCTTTAAAATAATCAAATATTCTTTTTATTATTTCTTTTTCTTCATTAACACCTACTTCACTTAAAGCTTCATCTAATATTAAATAATTACTTTTCTTTAATAAGCTTCTTGCTAGAACTATCTTTTGTCTTTCTCCTCCAGATATATTAAAACCATTATCTTCTATAAAAAAATTATTTCTAAGCTTTTTACTTTTTCTTAATGATTCTAAATTACATATTTTTAATACTCTTTCATATTCTTCATAAGATATATTTCTATATAAAATAATATTATTCTTTAATGTGTCATTAAAAACATAACTTTGTTGAGATACGTAAGTCATATTATTTTGTATACTTTTTGAAGAAATATCTTTTAAATTAATATTTCCTATATAAACTTCTCCACTATAATCATCTAAATATTTAAGTAGTATTTTCATAATAGTACTTTTTCCATTACCACTATTACCATATATTAAATATTTTTTACCATAGTCTATATTAAAAGTAATATTTTCAATATTATTATTTATACCATCATATGAATAACTAACATTATCAAAATAAATATTACCTTTAAAATTATTAATGATTTCACCAACATCTGAACTATTAATTTTTAATAAATCACTTATTCTATTATAAAT
>CAMMYS010000027.1 GCA_946528555.1 uncultured Mycoplasmatota bacterium | reverse complement strand
ATAACAAATAAAATATATTTTTCAAATTATATATTATCTTTAACTAAATCATTTATATTACATAATGATTTTAATTATAATAATAAATTTATTAATGATGAAGCATCTCGATTTATTAGAAAAAACAAATCAGTTTTATTAAAATATCCAGTTCTTTTACTTGAATACAATATTGATACAGGTAATAAGAAAGATATATGTAATTTATATAGCGATATGCTTATTTATAGTGAAAAATATAATAATAAAGAGGTATATTATAGAATAATAGATGATTCATTAAAACATATTAGTAATCAAGATAAAGAAGAATTAATAAATGAATATAATAAATATGATTTAATTAAATTCTTTGAAGAATTAAAATCATATAATAATAAAAATAAATTCAATAATACTAATGTTAATAATTTAATTAGTTATTTAAAAGGTGATAATGATTCATCAAACATATATAAAGTATTATATGGAAAGGAATAATTTATGAAAGATTTAGCAGTTGTTATAAGCAATGATAATCAAGCAGTAACACCATATGAAACAATAGATGCAATTGCTTCTTCTGGATTTAAAAATGTATTTATTCAATGGTATGATGACGATTATAAAAAGTTTGAAGTACCTCAAGAAGAACAAATCTTATATTCAAGACAAAAAGGGTTAAATGTTATATTTACTCATCTTGGATATAGAAGAATGAATGATATATGGCTTGATAATGAAAATGGTGAGAGATTATTACAAAAATATCTAAAAAATCTAGATGATATGAAAAGATTAGGTATTGATTTAGTAATGATGCATGCTTGTGTAGGATTAGATGCTCCCGAACCTAATAAAATAGGATTAGAAAGATTCAAAAAAATATGTGAACATGCCAATGAACTTGGAATTAAGCTTGCTTTTGAAAATACTAAAATGCAAGGATATTTAGAATATTTAATTGACAATATTGATTTAGATAATGTAGGTGTTTGTTTTGATTGCGGGCATGATCATTGCCATTTTAAAGATGGTTTTGATTTTGAACATTTTAAAGATAAAATAATGTGCATTCATATACATGATAATCATGGTGAAAGTGATGAACATTTAATACCAGGTGATGGTACTGTTAATTTTGATTATGTATTAAATGGTTTAAGAAAAGCAAATTATAATGAATATTTCACTATGGAATTATGTTATAGAAATCAATATTTAGATATGAATATTGATGATTTTTATAAACTTGGTTATGAAAGAGGATTAAAATTAATGAAAAAATATAATAGTAATAAATAATATTTTTTTTATTAATTTTTTTATGATATAATATTTTTATAATAGGAGGACATATGGGAGAAACTTTACATGATAGTAATTATTTAAATACAGGATTAGATTCTATTAAAACAGCAAATGATAGTGGTTTAAATAATTTAAGTTTAACAAATGCAAGTTATAGTAGTACAACTAATGTACCTAAAGGAGAACCTAAATTAATTGAACAATTATTAAAAGCTGCTGAAGAGTTATATAAAAAATTAGATAAAGATTTAGCTGATATTAGAAGTGTTGGAGAAGGATTTACTACAATGGATAATTTCTTAGAAGGTCAAAGTATTGATCTTGGTTTTCAAGTTGCTTCAGCTAAGGTAACAATAGCAGATTTATCACAATATGCTGCTACATCACTAGATCATCTTCTTGAAAAAGAAGTTCCAATAGTAGAAGGATATAATGATCAATTTGGTAAGAAAAAAGGTGGCGAAGATGATGACGATGGTGGTGGCAACGGCTCCGGCGGAAATGGCGGCGGAGGCGGAGGTGGCAATCCAACACCAACTCCAGTTGCAACAGAGCCAAAAACTGAAGGAAGAACAGAAGGAAAGACTGAACCTATGTCAGAACCAACTTCTGAGACTGATCCAGAAGAACAAACTGAGCCTGTTTCTGAAGTAACTACTGAAGTTCCATCTGAAGTAGCAAGTGAAGTTAAAACTGAACCAACTACTAGTGCTCCAGTTGAACCTAAGACAGAAGCCCCTGGAAAAGAAGATAAACCAACAGGAGGAACTAATAAGAAACCTACTGGTGGTAAAAATAAAAAACCAAAAAATCCAAATACAGAAACTAAACCAACTGAGACACCAATAGTAGACCCAAATCAAGAATTACCAACTGAAGTAGTTAGTGATGAACCTATTATTATAGATGAACCATATGTTGAACCAGAGGTAGAACCAGAAATTACTATTGATGAGCCAGTTACTATCGATTTAGATGAAAATGTTATTCCAGAAGAAACACCTAAGAAGAGTAATACTGGTAAAGTAGTAGCAGGTGTTATTACAGGTCTTGGTCTTGCTGGAGGAGCTGCTGCTGGATATGGCTATTATAAAAAGAAACAAGAAGATAAAGAATACGAAGACTATGGATATGAAGAAGGGGAGGATGAATAATGGCAAAAGTTTTATCAGCTGATGTTGCTGCTGCAAACTCAGATAATATGGCAAACCTTACTGCAATTATTAATTCTTCTAAATCTGTAGTAAGTGTTTTAGATGCATTTATATCTGAATCTAAAGAACATTTAAAAGGTGGAGGATATGATGCTGTAAGGGTAAAATTAAGCCTATATGTTAACGTTTATAAAACATTAGGACAAATATGTGAAAACTATGAAAGTATTGCTAAAAATGCCAATAATTCAATGCTTAATTATATGGAAGGCTATTCATTATTAGATGATTCTAAATTAGATGAATATAGACTTAGATTAAAACAAATAGCAGGATACCTAAGATATTTAAAAGCAGAAAGTGCTAAAGTAGATAATAAAACAGATTATACAGCTTTAATAAATTATTGGGTTGATATATATATGGAACTTTATCACTATAAAGAATTATTAGAAGGTTTAGCAGGAACAGATGCATCATTATTTGCAGGTTTTGAAAGTGTTACATCTGATATTGAAAACATTTCACGTGCAATAATTGGTATTCATGAAAGTACATTTACTCCTACTGAAATGGAAAAATTCAAGAAAAATGAAGCATCATTATATAATTTTGATCCTAAATTAAGTATATTTGGATACAATATAGATACAACTAATATGAGTAAAAATGCTAGAGCAGTACTAGAGATGATTATGGAAAATTGGCCTGAAGGTATGGAAGAGCAAAGATATATAGCAATTCAAGCAGCATTAGAATTACTTGATAGAGGAATTACTTATAGTCAATCAAATAGACATGGTAAAAAGAATGGATGGCCAACTCAAATGGATTGCTCATCATTTGTTACTTACTGCTTAATGAAAGCAGGTCAAAAAATTGCTGGTACTGAAAGAGATGCAGGAGCATATACAGGTACATATATTGGAAGTAAATATTATACAAATATTAATAGAAGTCAATTAATGCCAGGTGATATAGCACTAGCTAATTCATCTACTTCTGGTGGAAATTCTAACCACATCGGTCTTTATTTAGGAAAAGATCCAAAAGGTAGAGAAGTATGGATAGAAGTAGGTGGTGGCGTTAACGGAGTTGGCGTACACTATGGAAATAGAGGATGGTCAGTATTTAAGAGATATAATGATTATGAAGATCAATAGGACGGTTTAAATTAAAAATAATTTATCAATAGATGTAGTAAATTATGATGATGTTGTTCGAAGATTTAAAGAATATGAATAAAAAAAGAATTGATTTAATCAATTCTTTTTATTTTATTAAGCTAATGCTGAGAAAGCCATTGCAAATATACTTAATATCATTGCTATTAATAATATCCATGCAACAATTTTCTTAAAAATATCTCTTCCTTTTGTCTTTTTTGCCATATTTTTAACCTCTTAAATAAATTATAATATAATTAATAATAAAAATAAAGAATTAAATTAAAAAATGTAGTATAATATGTTTGAAAAAGAAATGGGTGAAATTATGAAAGTAATTGTTGGTATGAGTGGTGGAGTTGATTCAGCAGTAGCAGCATATCTATTAAAAAAACAAGGATATGAAGTTGCTGGATTATTTATGAAGAATTGGGATTCTAATATAAATAATGATCCAGAAGGTATTACTGATGGTATTTGTCCTCAAGAACAAGACTTTGCTGATGCTAAAGCAGTATGCGATGAATTAGGTATTGCTTTATATAGAGTTGATTTTATTAAAGAATATTGGGATGATGTATTTAAATACTTCCTAACTGAATTAGAGAAGGGTAGAACACCAAATCCTGATATTATGTGTAATAAATATATTAAGTTTGATAAATTCAAAAAAGAGGCCTTTAAATTAGGTGCTGATAAGATAGCAACAGGTCACTATGCTAGAATTGAAGGAAATAGATTATTGAGAGCAAAAGATCAAAATAAAGATCAAACATATTTCTTATCTCAAGTTAGCGTTGAACAGTTAAAAGATGTAATGTTTCCTATAGGAGATTTAACTAAACCTGAAGTTAGACAAATTGCTGAGGAAGCAGGTATTCCAGTTGCTAAAAAGAAAGATTCTACAGGCATTTGCTTTATAGGAGAAAGACATTATCAAGAATTTGTATCTAACTATTTAAAAGGTAAAAAAGGTGACATAATTGATGTAGAAACAGGTAACAAAGTAGGGGAACATAATGGATTAATGAACTACACTATTGGTCAAAGAAGAAATGTAGGATTATCTGGTGATGATAAAAGACATTATGTTTGCGGTAAAGATTCTAAAAAGAATATATTATATGTTGCTTATGGAGATGATTCAAAATATTTATTATCAAATGGTGCTTTAATTGAGGATATGAATTACATATCAAGTAAACATCCAACCTTTGCAACAGCTAAATTTAGATATAGAAGTGAAGATGTTCCAGTAACAATCGAATATATTGATGATAAGCATATTAAAGTATCATATGACTCTGCTAAAGCAGTAACTCCAGGCCAAGCGTGCGTTATTTACTTAGGAGAGCAAGTAATTGGTGGAGGAATCATCAAACAAGTATTTAATGATAATAAAGAGATTTGGTATTTAAAATAAATCTCTTTTTTTATTGACAAGAATATGTAAAATGCTATACAATTATATTGTACAAGAAAGATAAAACATTAAGGAGAGTAGGGTATGAAAGAATTAAATAACTTATTAAGTGAAATAGGAATATCAAAAGTAAAATTAGCCAAATATTTAGGAGTTTCTAGACAAATGATATATAATTATCTAGAGTTTGATTCTTTAAGTAAATGGCCTCAAGAAAAAAGAATTTTATTATTAAAATTATTAGATATTGAAGATGATAGTGATGAAGCTATTAAAAATATTAAAATTAATAGTGAGTATTTAGAAAATGTTGAAGCAAGACTTAATCAAAATGTTAGAGATATGAATAGTCAAGCATTCAATTATAAGAATCTTACTAAAGAAGAACAAGAATTATTAAATGATATAGTTTTCTTAATTAAAGAAAAATTTACTGAAGAAAAAACAAAAGAAACATATTGGATTTTCTTATATCTATATCATGTATTACAATCACTAGATAATGTACAAGAAATTAAATATTTATTTGCATATTTATCTAAGAAGTGTGGATTTACTAATCCAAATGAATTCAAGTTTAATGAAACAAAACAATTCATATTAGAAAGTATAGTATTCACAGCATTTAATTTATATAACAATGGTGGAGCTTCTAAATCTAAATTAGTTGAATCTCATAGTAGATTTGAACAAGAAATTGAAAATGATAAAGAAGAAAAATTATCAAGAACACAACAATTAAATACATTTAAAATACAAGCATTAAAAGAATTAGGATATACTGAAATAAATAAAGATAATGCTTCAGAAGTATTAAATAAAATGGCTGAAATACAATCTAGAAAAGTTTAATTTATTGATCTAGGATGTACTTCCGATAATATATGTTATGTTAACTTCTATATTATAAAATATAAATCTATATATAAATTATATAGGTTTTTATTTTGTTTTTTAATACTACTCTTTCTAATAATAAATATTTTTAATAATTAAATTATGAAATATTTATAAATAAAATTTTAAATAATTTTTAAATATATATTCTTTATTTATAAATATAAAAATGTATTACATATTTCTATATATAATAAGGTATATAATATACAACTTTGTTATGAGATGGATAATTACCTATCTTTTTAAATCTCGATGCAAAATATGTTTTTCAGTTTTTGTGTTAAGATGATAGATTATCCATATTTTTGTATTTCGATGCAAATTAGAAATTTTGATTTTTAATCGAGTTGATAGATTATTCATCTTTTTAAATCTCGATGCAAAATAGCAAAATCATTATTTTATATATATAGTAATAAAGTAGGGTGTCTCCCCTATTTTTTATAAAAAAATAATTACGCTAGGGTAATTATTCATTCTTAATCCATTTTGCATATAATGTTATATTTTGATATCCAATATGACAATTATTTTCATCATAAATAGGGGTCCTTGGAAATTGACTAGTATTTGTTATAGTAACTTTATTAGTATATTCCCTATCATAATACCATCCATCAAATGTAAATCCATCTTTTTTAGGAATATAAACATCATCATAATCTGTTTCTGGTGATCCAACAGGAACATGTGCAAAAAATATTTCCTTATCACCATCTACATATGATATTCTAAATGATCCACCATCAATAGGGTCACATTCTACTTTCTTTTTCTTTTTAAAAAATAACATACTCCCCTCCTCTATTTAATATTTTTAATAAAATCATCAATTTTTTTGTTATTTAATTTTCTATTACAAATAGATAAATGTGATTCATGATTTTTATTTAAATAAGCATCCAATTTATTAATTTTTTTATCATATCTAAAATTAGAATCATGAGTTATAACAAAATATGTCTTACCATTAATTTTTTTACCATAATTATCTAAAAAAGCTTTTATAATAGGACATACTTCAAATGCCCATATCGGCCCACAGATAATTACATTACGATAATCTTCAATCTTTTTTTGCATACCAAAACTTTTAAGTTTATGGAAAATACCTTTCATAGATTCATATCCAGAATTTAAATATCCTTTAGTACCTTTTCTATCTATTCCATCAGTTATATTAAGTAACTCACTATTAAGTTTTTCTTTAATATATTTAGCTACTTTTTCAGTATTTCCAGTTCTACTATAATATATACATATTGTACCTTTCATATTGCCCTACTCCATATTATTTTATAAATTTAATCTGTAAATAAATTTTACCATAATTTGAATATAATTTCTAGTAATATAATATTTAAACTGATATAATAGTATTGATAATTGACTGCTATTAGAAAAGAGGTGTTAAAATTGGCAAACAATAAGAAAAACAAAAACAATAAAACTAAAAAAACAGTTCAAAATAAGCAACAACACCATAATAATAAGAAAAATTATAAATATAATAATAAAAAGAAAAATAATAATCAAAAGAAGAAACAAAATATAACACAAAAACCTAAAGAAGTTAAAGTTATTAAAGAAAAAGAAATAATTACAGAACCTGAAATTATTACTGAAGAAATAACTGAACCTGTAACAGAACCAATTGTTATAGTTGAAAAACCAATTAAAAAGGAAAAACCTAAAAAGAAGATTAAAGTATTTAGATTAATATTATGCATTATAACATCATTATTATTACTTGCTGGTACATGTTTAGATGTCTATGCCATTTATTTATATGATGGTGCTGAAACAATGCTTAGAATGCTTGGAATTGGCATTACAGTATATTTATTTGCTTTCTTTTCATATTTGCTATTTAGAAGTGTTAAAAGAGGTATATTTGCCTTTATAATACCATTTATATTATCTATATTTATTATTTTAATAGAAGGTACTCTATTCTATTATTTAAATAAAATATATACGTCTATTGATGAATTAAGTGATAATAAGTATTTAAAATATTCAGCATTGGTAACATATGATTTATCATTAAATAAAGTAAATGATTTAACTAGTAAAAAAATTGGTATTACTAATGATAAAGATGATTATGAAGGAAATGTACTAGCTAAAGAAATTATTGAAAAATTGTCTTTAGATGAAAATAATACTATTATTACATTTGATTCTACTTTAGAAGAATTATATGCAGCTAAGAATAAAGAAATAGATGCAGGATTTTTTAGTAGAAATTATATTGATATGTTCTATTCTTTAGAAGGATTTGAAGATATAGAAGAAGAAACTAAAATTTTATATGAAGAAAGCAAAGAATATCAAGATATAGAAGAAGATATTAAAAGCGAAGGAGCTTCTTTAAATAAACCATTTAGTATGTTATTAATAGGTGTTGACTCTTCTAAAAATGGGGTTACATCTGGATATAATGCAGATGTATTATTACTCGCAACATTTAATCCTAAAACATTAAGAGCTACTCTTACTTCTATTCCTCGTGACATGTATTTAAAGACTGCTTGTTCTAATGGAACATATAGAAGAATTAATACTACTACCTGGGGAAGTTCTTCAAGTTGTGCTGTTCAAACTGTAGAAAATATGTTTGATATAGATATAGATTACTATGCTAAAGTTAACTTTAAAGGAGTTGTTCAACTAGTTGACGCTGTTGGCGGTATTGATGTTGATGTAGACTACTCTATTTGCGAACAAAATAGTTCAAGAAAATGGGGAGATAAAACAGTATATGTTGAAGCAGGACATCAACACTTAAATGGTGAACAAGCACTGGCTTTTGCTAGAAATAGACATAAACCTAAAGATGGAAGTAAAACTGGTAAATTAATGGCTAGATACTGCCCTACTTGGAATAAAGGATCAAGAAATGACTATACTAGAGGAAAAAATCAAATGAAGGTCATAGTTGGCATAATTAAGTCTGCAGCTAAAATGGATAATCCTCAAGAAGTTGTTGCTATTTTAGATAAAGTTAAATCAAATTTTCAGACTAATGTTAAATCTAAAGATTTATTACAATTATATAATTTAGCTAAATCAATAATGATATCTGATAATACAAATTTAGTAAATATACAAAGAATGCAATTAAGTGGATCTGGAAAGAAAATATATGAACCTCAATCAAAGAGTTATCCATCTGTTACTTTCCCTTATCCTGGAAGTATTTCTGATATTAAAAAAGAAATAAAGGCTAACCTTAAAAATAGTAGTGTTAAGGGTACTAAAAAAATGTCATTTGATTTAAATAATCCATATAAAGATAAAATAATTGGACAAGGTAGTTACTCTGCCTCATCTATTCCTACATTAAAAAGTATGTCTGGATTATCAGTATCTAGTATTAAAAGTTATGCTTCTTCAAATGGATTAAAACTAAGATTTATAGATAATTCAAATGGACAAGATGTGTATATAGATGATTGGTCTAATTATAATTTTGTAAAACAAAAAGAACATAAAGATACAATACTTAGTATGGTTAGTACATTAACTATTTATGTTAAAAAGAAAGAAATAAATAATAATCAAAATATTATAGAAACAGAATAAAAAACTTTAAACGATTATGTTTAAAGTTTTTATTATTCTCCTTTAACTATATATAGCTTACCATTATCTTTTATTAGGGTTATTTTAGCTGATTTTTCATATCCTAAGTCTTCTACATATTCCCATGATAATGATACTATATAACCCTCATATTCTTCATTATTATATATATATTTTGTTTCTTTTATTTCATTAGTATTTATAGCAATAACCTCGGGTAATTTTTGTGTTCTATTACCATCTAAGTTATTTTCTACATTTTTATATAATGTTGCTCCTAAATTATCTTTAAAGTTTTCTTTTAAATCTTTATGTAGGAAATCTAAACCACCTATATCAGTACTAGTTAATTTATTATTTAAAGTATATACATCTATTATAAATAATTTAGATAATAATTCAGCATATTTACTATAATCAATAGTATCTTCATTTAAAACTATTTCTAATTCTTTAAATGTATTACTAAATAATTCAGTATCTGTATCACTTAATTTATATCCATATAGTTCTAATGATCTTAATTCTTTTTTAGTATTATCTTGTTTAGATAAACTATCTTTAGCAACGTAATAAGTATAGCCAAATAACCCTACTCCAATTAATATAAATATAAATATTATTAATTTATCTAATAAATTATTTTTCTTTTCTTCTTTTTTCATAATATCACCTATTATTTTTTCTTAACTATATTAATGATTAATAATATAGCAGTTAATATTACTAATATTATACTAAATAATCCTGCTTTTAGAAATACTGCATTCCATGAACCTAGACTCCATTCAGGATGAGTAGCATGTTCATAGCATATTTGTTTTAAACTAAATGGCATGTATACTAATATTACAATGATAATTATACTTATTATTATATTTATATTTTTTTTATTTTTCATTATTATCTCCAATTGCTTTTTTTCAAAAATTAATCAAGTTTAATATCTTTATCATTTATATATTTATTTTTAGCATAGAATACTATTCCTTGAGCTTCATACTCTACTCTATTTCTAGATTCTTCATTATTAGTCCAATTATCTTTTGAAACTGGACTGTTTTCATCATAACAATAACTATATTTAATCCATTCTGGCATATATCTTTCTAAAGTAAGGCTTAATCTTTGAACATGAAATGGTGATGTAACTATTATCAATCTATTTATATTTTGTAATAAGAATTTTCTTTCTAATACAAGCATAGAACATAGTATATTTTCAGTTGTATTAAATGATTTTTCTTCAGTTAATATTACATCTTCAGGAATACCAAGCTTAATTGCTTTTTCTTTCATTAATTGTGCTTCTGGAACAACACCAGTTTTACCTTTTCCTCCTGAAAATAATAAATATGGTGCTCTACCTTTTTTAAATAATTCAATTGCTAAGTTTAATCTTTCATCTAAATCATTAATACTACCAAATACCCATATACAATCTCCATTTAATCCATCATCTTTTGGAATATCAAAAAGTATTTTATTGATATCTTTATCTGTTAATTTAGTTTCATCAATTTTACTTAATAGCATATTTCACCACTTTTCTTTCAAGCAAAGCAACTGATTCGCAATGCTTTGTTCTCGGAAACATAGAATATGAACTAATATTAATTAATTCATAATTATCTAATAAATTTATATCTCTTTTTAATGTTTTTGGATTACATGATATATAAACTATCTTTTTTGCATTAGAACTATTTAAAAATTTAATTACACTATTAGATAATCCATTTCTAGGAGGATCTACTATTATTGTATCATATTTTCCTTTAGCAATTTTAGCATCACCACATATGAATTTAATATTATTTAAATTATTTAGTTCTTTATTAATATTAGCATTCTTTATAGAATCTTTATTTATTTCAATACCAGTTATTTCTTTATAGTTATCGCAAAGCCAAATACCAATGGTTCCCGTACCACAATATAAATCTAATAAAGAATTATCTTTTCCAGCATATTCCTTGGCTTTATTATAAATTTCTATCATACATTCTTTATTTACTTGATAAAAACTATTTGGAAATATACTAAATTTAAATCCATTTATTTCATCTATTAAATATTCTTTACCTTTAATATATTCATTATTTAAATATAATGAATCACAATCAATATTTAATGAATTTTTATCTTTAAAATCACCATTTAAATTAATCATTAATTCATCATTAATGCATCTAATCATTATTTCATCTAAACCATTTAAATTATACTTTTTTAAATCATTTATTTTAGAGTTAATTTTAGGGTTTAATAACATACAAGCATCTATTTCACATAAATCATGCGTTTTATCGTTAAAATAGCCTAATTTGCCCTCTAAAACATGTAATGTAACTTTATTTCTATAATAATATTCATTTTTAGTACTTATATATTCAATGTTTTGATTAAATAATCTATTTAAATAATCATTTTTAATAGATATTTCATTTTTAAGATTAGTATGTAAGAAATTACATCCACCACACTTATCATATATAGGACACTTTACTTCTATTCTATCTTTAGATTTATTTATTATTTCTAATATTTCACCTGTTGCGAATCTTTTATTAATAGAAGTTATTTTAATTTTAACTTTTTCATCTTTTAAAGCACCAAAAACAAATGTAACAAAATTATCTATTCTTGTTACACCATTTCCTATATAATCAACACTATCAATAATTACTTCATACTCCTCATTAATTTTCATATAATCATCTTAATTCATCAAAAATACTCTTTCCAACACCTAAATCATTTCTTATATTAAAATTATCTAATATTGTTGCTCCTACATCTGCTAAAGTATCTCTATCATCTATATGTTTACTCTTTTTAAATATAGGACTATATATTAATATTGGAACATCTTCTCTTGTATGATCACTACCTTTAAATGTAGGATCATTTCCATGATCAGCTGTTATTATTAATAAATCTTCTTTCTTTAAATTCTTAAGTAGTATCGGTAAATAATAATTAAACTCTTCAAGAGCATTTAGAAATCCTTTTCTATCTCTTCTGTGTCCATATAGTGTATCAAAATCATTTAAATTTGCAAATAATAATCCTTCAAAATTACCTTTTGAAAAATCTACTATTTTTAACATAGTATCTATATTATTATTAGTTTTAATTTTCACATTAAAACCTTTATCATTAAATAATTCTGGTATTTTACCCATACCAATTGTATTAATATTATTATTTTGTAATAAATCAAGTACATTAATTGGGGGATCTAAAGTAAAATCTTTTCTCTTAGCATCATCTCTAATAAACTCCCCTACTTTACCATAAAATGGTCTTGCTATTACACGAGAAATATTAAATTCACTATTTGATGCCAAAACACTAATCTTTTCACATATTTTATATAATGTTTCAACTGGAATAATTTCTTCATGAGCAGCAACTTGTAGTACACTATCTGCACTTGTATATATAATAATTGAATTAGTTTTAATGTGCATTTCGCCTAAATCATCAATTATTTTATGACCATCTGCACTAATATTACCAATTACATCATATCCAGTTGACTCCTGTATTCTATTAATTAATTCTAATGGAAATCCTTCAGGATATGTTTGATATGGATGTTTTAATATACCACCCATTAATTCATAATGTCCATTTAAAGAATCTTTTGCTTTAGCGGCAGGATGAGCTTTCATATAAAGGCCTCTTTTTTCATTAGCTTCAAATCCTACTAATGTTGTAAGACCTAGTCTTTCTAAAACATCTAAATTATATGCTTCTCCTAATGTATGCAATAAAGTATTAGCACCCTTATCACCAAATTCATCTGCATCAGGAGCATAACCAACACCAACACCATCTAGTACTAGTAAAAAAACTCTTTTAAACATTACTATCACTTCCTTTACTACTTCTATTAAAATATTCATTATAACTATCTTTTATAAAATTATTTGCTAAATGAGTATATATTTCTGTAGTAACTACATTTTCATGCCCAAGTAATTCTTGAACACTTCTTATATCTGCACCACACTCTATCATATGTGTTGCAAAACTATGTCTTAAAACATGTGGTGTTATTTCTTTTTTAATACCTTGTTTAATAGCAATTTCACCAATCATTTTATATAATCCAACTCTAGATATTCTATTACCATGATTATTTAAAAATAATGCATTTGTTGGCTTTTGATTCTTTACGAACAACTGTTCCCTATATATATTTATATATTGATCTAAATAATTAATTGATATTTTAGATAAAGGAATAATTCTTTCTTTACTACCTTTTCCAAAAACTCTTACAACCATATTAACTATATCTACATTATCTACATCTAGATTTATTAATTCACTAGCTCTCATCCCACTAGCATACAATAACTCTAACATAGCTTTATTTCTATAATCAAAAGGCTTTTCTAATTTTATATCTAATAATTGATCTACTTCCTTAATAGTTAAATAGTTTGGTAAAGTTTTCTTTCTTTTAATACTTTCTACATCTTCACTAACATTAACCATACCTTTATAAGTAGATAAATATTTATAAAAACTTTTTATACTTGCTACTATTCTATTTATAGAACTTTCATTATATGTTTTAAATATATGTAAAATATAATTATCTATATCTTTTTTAGAAATCTGATCTACTTTTAAATTAGTATACTCTAAAAAGAATCTTAAGTCTCTTATGTAAGATTCAACTGTATTATTAGAATAATTTTTATCGATAGTTAAATAATTTTTAAAATCATCTACATATTCTTTATTATAAATTTCTATCATATCTTACCCCATAATAATTATATAATATTCTTAAATAAATAAAAAGTACATAGACAAAACTTTACTTTTTGTATATGTACTAGTAATTAATGATTGAACCACATTCGTGAATTATTTTTGTAATTTGATCATCATATTTTGTAATATCATTATCAAACTTAGTGAATGCTAAATTATTTCCATTAATATCTGATGTTATAAGAGTTTTACTATTTCCTTTAAATACATATTCAGTATTACTTTTATTATAACAAGCATTACTTATATTATATATTCTTTGTATTTTTAAATTAAATTTATTTAAACTCTTAGTATATTCACCAGTATACATAGTATCATTAATAGCATCTATATATAAAACAAATTCTTGATTATTTTTAATTAATAATTCATATTTAATATCTTTAGTTGTAATACCAAATTCTTTTAATTTATCCATACTTTTACTATCAATTGCTGCACTAGAAATATATCTTCCCATATAACTGCTTAACTTTTCATCACTAGTACCAGTTATAACAAAGAATAAGACAATTAATAACAAAGTAAATACTATAAATAGAATAATAGATGTTTTATTAATTTTAATTTCATCTTCCATAATCTTCTTCCTATCTTACAATAATATATTAGCATATTTTTATTTAATTTTGTACTTATTATGATAAAATAATTAATGAGGTGTTATTATGGATTTGCTTCAAAATAAATTAAGACCAGAATATTTAAAAGATGTTTTAGGTCAAGAACACATCATTGGTAAAAATAAATTATTAAATAATCTTGTAAAAGAAAAGAAATTATTTAATATTATTTTCTATGGTAATAGTGGTTGTGGTAAAACTACAATAGCACTTGCTTTAATGAATGAATTAAAACTAAGATATAGAGTTTTAAACGCTACTGTTAATCCTAAAAAAGACTTTGAAGTTGTTATAGAAGAAGCTAAAATGTATAAAGGTATTATTCTTATAGTAGATGAAATCCATAGAATGAACAAAGATAAGCAAGATATTCTTCTTTCATATATAGAAAGTGGCTTAATAACTCTTATAGGTCTTACTAATTCAAATCCATATCACTCTATTAATCAGGCTATAAGAAGTAGATGCCAATTAATTGAATTAAAAGCTTTAGAAGAAAAAGATATTATTAAAGGTTTAAAAAGAGTTAAAGAAGTTTTACCAGATATAAATATGGATAGTAAAACAATTAAATATATTGCAGAACTATCAAATGGTGATATTAGATATGCATATAATTTAGTTGAGTTTATATATTATGGTTATAATAAAGAAGTAACTATAGAAAATATATCAAAAACAAATAATAAATCATCATTTTTCACAGATAAAAATGAAGATGGTCATTATGATATGTTATCTGCATTTCAAAAAAGTATAAGAGGTTCTGATGTAGATGCTGCACTACACTATTTAGGCAGATTAATAGTAAGTGGAGACTATGACTCAATATATAGAAGAATGATAGTTATTGCTTATGAAGATATTGGCCTTGCTAATCCTGGAATTGGACCTAAAGTTATTGCTGCTATTGAAGCAAGTGAAAGAGTTGGATATCCAGAACTTGTTAAGCCACTTTCTGTTGTAATTATAGAAATGGCTCTAAGTCCTAAATCAAATTCTGCAGATGCTGCTATAAATGAAGCGATACAAGATATTGAAAATGGAAATGTAGGAAGAATTCCAGAGCATATAAGAACAACTAGTCCAAATTATAAATATCCTCATAATTATCCAAATTATTGGGTAGACCAACAATATATGCCTGATAAATTAAGAAATAGACATTATTATTCTCCAAGAAAGAATAAATTTGAAACAGAAATGTATAAATTTAATCAATCAATAAAAAAATAGTATTCATTTGAATACTATTTTATTTTAGAAGCAAGTTCCTTCATCAGATCCTTCTTTTAAATCTTTTTTATCTATCTTATATGCTTTATTATCTTCAATAACATACATAAATGGACTAGTACATATAGATCTTAAAATTAATTGTTTTCCAGAATATTTATTTCCAGTATATTTAAGACTATAAGTACCATCTGATGAATCATAATCAAAAGGTTTATTAATATCATAAATACCTAAATCACTTTCAAGTGTCCAATACCAGCTTTCTGGCATTGCTAGAGTTAAAGATTCAGCTTTTTTCTTTGAATCAGCATCATTTGTATCTTTTAATGCAAATTCATACCATGTCTTCATAGAATATTGCGTAAAATCTAAGGTATCTAAGTTATAGTCATAAACTTCTATATCATTACCTTTAATAGCAAGAATTCCTAAATATGTATTAACACCTATATAATCATATTCAATTTTTAATATTTCTTTTCCTTTTGAATCAATCATTCCATATTTATTATTATTTTTTACTAAAAAGTAGTCAGTGAAATTATACATTGAATCATACTTTGGTTCAACAATTGTTTTAAAATTCTTTAAATCAAATAATCCAAATTTTTCATAATAATCATCGTTACTATCTTTAAATGATTTTGCTACCATTGTTATTTCACTAGAACATGGTGTTGTTTGTATATCTGAGTGGAATTCACAACTATATTCACTATAATCAGTATTTATTAATTTTTTATTAACGTCAAAAATACCCGTTAAAGAATCACCTGCTAGCATTATATATAAACTATCGCTATCATTAAATTTATATGTATCATATTTTCTATGTTCTTTACTATCTATAATAATATAATCAAAGCCTTCACTATCTTCATCACTATAAATATTTTTATAAAATGTATAATTACCTTTAGTAAAAACAGATTTTACATTCTTTTTAAAGTATTCTTCTTCATCTACAATACTATATTTTTTATTAATAACTATTCCATCTTCATCAATAATAGAATTTTTATCATCTAAAATTATATATGTTAATTCAGAAGACTCTTCATCAAATTCACTATCATTTTTTGATTCATCAATATATTTTTTACATAATTCATTAAATGCAGATAATTCGCATATAGAAGTACCATCAAACATACCTTTAGTCATCCTACTAAAAGTAAATGTATTACCATCTATAGATACTTCATAATCACTATTAATACTTTTATTTGGATTATCTATATTTTTAATAAAATCTTCAGTTTCTTCTTTACTAGAAAATCCAGTTGTATCAGTTATTACTTTCCCATCTTTAACTACAAAAGTAAATGGAACTGCATTATTATAGTGTTCTAAATCAAATGTTTCAGTAACTGCTTTAAATTCTTGATCATTTAATTCATCTATTGAAAAATAATATAGATTTAAATTATATTTTTCAGCTAGTTCTTTTATAACTGGCTTATATTCTTTACAATGAGGGCATAATGTTGTACCAAGAACAGTCACTACTGTACCAGATTGAACGTCTTTTTGCCACCTAGCAACATCCCCATTAATAACTACTTCAGCAGGAACATCTTCTTCATCGTTATCTAAATAATAATTTTTAACTAAATAAAATACACCTGCGATTATTAATAGTATTAGTATAATAATTACTATTATTATTCCAGTATTACTCTTGTTTTTAGGAGTTTCTTCAACTAAATTATTATCATTTTCCATATCATCACCTATTATAAATTATAACATAAAAAAAGATATGTAAACACATATCTATTTAATAATGTCTTTAATTATATAATTTGATATATATAATCCTGCTACTGCAGGTACAAATGCAGTTGAACCAAGTTCTATAGTATCAGCTGCTTTTTCAGTTGAAGTTACAACTGTTACATCACTCATTAATTCTTTTTCATTTTTAAGTTCACTTCTAATTCTTTTAGCAAGTGGATCAGTATTAGTTTTATCTAAAGTAGTTATTATTAATTTAGTAGCATCCATCTTTCTAGCTGTCCCCATACTACTTATAAGTTTAATTCCTTTATTATGACACTCTCTAATTAATTTAACTTTAACTTTAGTGGTATCACAAGCATCAACTATATAGTCATAATTATCTGAAAATAATACTTCCATATTATCTTCATTAATCATTGTATTAATAATATTAACTTTAGCATCTCTATTAATTAATTTAATTCTTTTTTTCCATTCTTTTGTTTTATAATTATTAATATTTCTTGAAGTAACAATTATTTGTCTATTTATATTACTAGGTTTAATAGTATCTCCATCTACAAGAGTAATATTTTCAATACCACATCTAATAAGTGATTCTACTACATATCCCCCTACACCACCTAGTCCTAATACAAGAACTTTAGTAGATTTTATTTTATTAATATTATCAGAACCAATTAAAGTTTCTAATCTAGATAAATTCATATAATTGGCCTCCTTTAGTGGAAATATTATAACATAAAAAAAACCTAGTGTAAATAAGGTGTAATAAATCTCGCTCACACGAGGTGGTAGAAAACATAATATATTCGTGATTCTGGAACTAGCCAGCATTCAATCCCCTATATTAATTATTTCCCCTATAACATTACATAGTCGGTTTATTGTTTGCTTATTTCTCATCTAGGTTAATTTAATTATATCATATAAATAATACAATTCAATATTTTGAAATCAACTTTACACTTACTTGTTTACAATATCAATTACAACATATTCAGATTTAGTACCTGTCTTAAAATAAATCTCCCAATCTGATATACCACTATTAATAATAAATGTTGTATTATCTCTTTTACTTAAGCCGTAAAAACCATCATTTGCTTTAAATAATACCCCAATATATCCTAGCGGAAATAATTGACCACCATGAGTGTGTCCTGATAATACTAAATCTACTTTAGCTTTACTTTCATTATCATAATCATTAGGTTGATGATTTAAATCAATCATATATCTATCTTTATTTAAATCATTAGTTAAACTATCTATAGTTTCTCTAACCATTCTTCTATCTTTTCTTCCAATAATATATATATAATCATTTATTTCAATAACTTCATCAGCTAGAACTGTTACATTATTTTTAGCAAGTTCTTCTTCTAAATCAGATGACTTAATTTCAAAGTTTACATTATATCCTTGATCATGATTACCATATACAAAATATGTTCCATAAGTTGACTTTAAATAGCTTAAAGATTTACATGCATCAATCATATCTTTTTTGCTAGTAGAATCATCTATAAAGTCTCCAGTGATTACTACAATATCTGGATTTGTTTTATTTATTCTATCAACATATTTTTTAAGATCTTTCCCATTGAATGTAGTTCCAATATGAGAATCACTTATTTGAACAACTCTTAAATTATCTTTTCCTATATTTTTATCAGTATATACTTTATAATGAGTTTCCCAAACATGAAAGTTTAAAAATACCGCTACTAGCATAACAAATGCTGTAATTCCAAATGCAGTTAATACTATAGTAGAATTTTTAAATCTATCTTTTTTCTTTCTTTTTTTATTTAATATATTAAAAATAATATCAGATATTACTAAAAATATTCCAAAATGTATATAAACTACTATTGCGTTTGTAATACTCATTGATATAAATAAAGGTACTAATAGTAAAATTGAAATAATAACTCTTAAATTTTTATTTTTAATACAATTAAAAAACTCTATATAGTATATTTTTTTAGCAATATAATATATAGATAAAAATAATAAGTATAAAATTATAAACTCTATTAGCGCAAACATATTAATTATTTTCTAATTTCATCTGGGCTAAATATAGCAATACCATTTAAAACTAAAGCCATTATCCATAGAACTGTATCATTGCTATTATAATAAGCTGAAAAACATAATCCAATAGCAGATACAACAAATCCTAATGAGTTTAATGTCTTTACAAAACTAATATTACTTTTCTTAACCACTTTTTTATTTTTTGCTGCCATATATAACTCCTATCCTACGTTTATATAATATAATAATAGTTTTTTTAAAATCAATTATTGTATGGCTATTTTACTAACTATTTTACAAAAAAAGAACCCGTTGGGTTCTATACAAAATAATGTAATAAGAAATCTCTTGCTGCTCTTTCTTCAGAAAGTTCTTCTCTTTCCATTTGCATTTCTCTATCATACAAAATTTTACTATTCTTTTTTATTCTTAAAATAGCATTAGTATATCTATTTAGATCTTCTTCAGACATTTCTTTATAAATCTTAGTAATTCTTATAATATCTTGTCTACTTGCAGGAGTAGCTCTATTAAATGATAATTCTGGTGTTTTACCACTATTAGATGAAATAATTATTTCTTTAGTTATAACATCTTTATAAGCACCAAATGGTGTCTTTTCAGCTAAAACTTCAATACTATCATATACATCTTCTAATTCATCATCTTCAACATCAAATGGATAATGATAGTTAGCTCCCTTATAAATTATATTGTCTAATTTACATGGATTCTTAGAATTAGAATGATTTAAGTTTAAAATATAATATTCTTTTTCCATAATTAACCCCCATTAAAAAAAGCAAGCATATTATACTATAAAACTTGCTTTAAGTCAATTATTTGTTCTCCTTATTCCTTAGTGATTTATACATTAATTTCTTCATCATGACATCTCCAACACCATATGCATCTTTTAAATAATATTTTTCTTTTGCTTTTTCTTCCATTAAATTTAATGTTTGAATACATTGTTCTTTTTCAGGAATAGACATATTTAATATTATTTTTTCAACATCATCTATTTCTTTTTCAGGAACAGGTATAATTTCTTCATAAGATAATCCATCAGAAAGTTCTCCATTTATGCGTGGTAAAACCTTTTTAGCTGAAATTACTTCACGCAAATCATCTTTTGCTATAAATAACCCAATTAATGGAATAATTTTTCCATCAACCATTAAAGAACTAATCCCTCCAGATAAAGTTATGTAATAATAATCTAATTTCTTTTTTACCATATACCTACTCTCTCCTCTTTTGGTTTATACATCTTGTCATTTTTATTAATTTTATAAACTTCATAAAACTTGTCTGTAGATGACAATACTGCATTTACTCTTATTTCATTTGGTGAATGTGTATCTGCTGTAACAAGTAATTTTTTATATTCTTTAGTCATATTATATGCTGTCCATTTTGCATAACTAGCATACATTCTTTTATAATCTTCATTTGTAGCATTATGAGATTCCGCTAATGAAGAAATACATTTTAAAGCTCCTAAATCAGCTATATTTTCACCAAGGGTTTTCTTACCATCAACTGGTATTCCAAGTACTGAATAATTTGAATAATAGTTTACAATCTTCTCTGATAATTCATCAAAGTTTTTACTATCCTTTTGAGTCCACCAATCATAGTATTCTCCTTTTTCATTAAACTTTCTTCCATTACTATCAAAAGCATGTGTTATCTCATGTGCAATTACCATACCAATGCTTCCTAACTTATCATAATAGTTATCACTAGTAATAAATTTCTTAGCAGCACATGGAAAGTTTATTGAATTATTTTGAGGATTATAATAAGCATTAACTGTATATGTATTTAATAAATTTA
>CAMMYS010000026.1 GCA_946528555.1 uncultured Mycoplasmatota bacterium | reverse complement strand
TCCTGCATCTTTTCCTTCCCAGCATCCTTTTAGATTATCTATTCCTGCCATTATGTTACTGATTATTGTATCTGCACTTGTATTAGATCCTCCAGTAACTACATTATTGAATAGTCCTACTGCATCATCGTATAAATTTTGTACACTATTTACTTTATGATTCATTTTCTATCCTCCTACTTTTATAAAATTATCATAAGCAAGTATAACCTGTATACCTTATAACTTTATGTTACTTTATTTGATTAATAAAATCAATATTATACTTTTTTTATTTACAATAAATTAACAAACTTTTGACAATAAAAAAGAGTATTTCTACTCTTATCTTTTTGTTAAATATTTATGATTTGCAGCTATTGTCTTAATTCCTACTTTATAACTAAAGGCAATTGTTGCTAAGTCTTTATTAACTGATACTACTACACCATCTCCAAATATACTATGTGTAACTTTATCTCCTGATTTTAATCCAGTGCTTGTTTCATTATACATATTACCAACAATTTTGTGACTAACACTTTCATCTTTTGGTTGAGTATTTTCCTTGTTAATAAACTCATCATCTATTTCTTTGACAAATCTACTTTCAACAGTACCACTTGTTTTACCAAAAATAGTTCTATTTCTAGCACTTAGTAAATATAGTTTCTTTTTAGCACGTGTAATACCAACATACATTAATCTTCTTTCTTCTTCAAGTTCACTTAAACTTTCAAAGCTTCTATTATGAGGGAATATTCCTTCTTCTAAACCAACAATAAATACTACTTTAAATTCTAATCCTTTTGCAGAGTGTAATGTCATAACACTTACTTTATCAGTATCATCTTTATATTGTCCTCTATCACTAACAAGCATTACACTTTCTAAAAATGTTGATAGATCATATATACCATTTTCTTCAAATGATACTGCTACACTCTTAAATTCATTTAAGTTTTCTACTTTAGCAGCACTTTCAAGCGATTTATCATTTTCATATGACGCTCTTAATCCGGTTTTTACTAAAACATCTTCAATTAATTCTGATAAACTCATTTCTTTTGAATCTTCTATTAATTCTAAAATTAATTTTTTAAATTCTAATTCTTTTCCACTATTAATCGTTTCAAACACAGATGTTTCATTTAATCTAGCTTCATCTAATAAATTAGAAACAGTTTTAGCACCTATTCCTCTTTTTGGTTCATTAATTACTCTTTCTAAACTAACTGAATCACTTGGATTATATATTAAGTTTAAATATGCTATTAAATCTTTTATTTCTTTTCTACTATAGAAATAGTAACTACCAATAACATTATAAGGAATATTTTCTCTTAATAATGCATCTTCAATATTTCTACTTTGTGCATTAGTTCTATATAATATAGCAAAATCTTCATATGAATATCCTAAAGAAACTAAATCTTTTATTTTATCAACTACATAATTTGCTTCTTTTACTTCATCTTCTACTCTAATATAATCAATTTTTTCTCCATCATCTTCTTCTGTCCATAACTTTAATTTTTTACCTTCAGTATTATGTTTAATAACAGAGTTTGCAGCATCAAGAATAGTTCCTGTGCTTCTATAATTTTCTTCTAGTAATATTACTTTAGCATTTTTATAATCTTTCTCAAAATTAAGTATATTTCTATAATCTGCATTTCTCCATGAATATATAGATTGATTAGCATCACCTACTACAAATATATTGTTATTTTTTTTAGCAAGCAACTTACATAATTCATATTGTATGCTATTAGTATCTTGATATTCGTCTACTAATATATATTGAAATCTTTCTTGATATTTTTCTAATATTTCTGGATTCTTTTTAAACATCTCAACAGGTTTTAATAATAAATCATCAAAATCAACTGAATTATTTTCTTTTAATAATTTAATATATTTTTCATATATTAATCCTATTATTTTATCATCTTCTCTTAAAAATAATCTTTGATATTCTATTGGCGATACTCCATCATTTTTAGATGAACTAATTCTTGAAATAACATGTTTTAAATCATAATCTTTTGGATCTAAATCCATTTCTTTCATAATTCTTTTAATTAATGATTTTACATCATCAGTATCTAATATTGTTATATTAGATGAATAATTACATGCTTGATAATTTTCTCTTAATACTCTTAATCCAAATGAGTGAAATGTTCCAATGAAAATAGAGTCAGATACACTACCTAACTTATTCTCTACTCTACTTCTCATTTCTTTAGCTGCTTTATTTGTAAAAGTTATTGCTAATATATTGTATGGGCTAACTCCATCATCTATTAATTTTATTATTCTTTCTGTTAAAACTCGTGTTTTTCCTGAACCTGCTCCTGCAAGTACAAGACATGGACCATTTTTATGATTTACTGCTTCAATTTGTTTATCGTTTAATGTCATAATTACCTCACTGTAATATTTTAACATATATTTATTTTTTATTTAATAGCGAATATTTATTTTCATCAGCATTATTTAAATCCACTTCAGAAGTTCTGTGCTGTTCTATATTAGAATAATATCCAAAATTATGTCCCATCCACTCTAATATCATTGAAATAAGACTTCTATTCCATTCACTTGGATATTCACTTTCATATCTTAATAATATATTTAGTAATTTATACATTTTTATTGGATCTAATACTTCGTAAGAATTACATATTTTTATATCAGGATCTCTATTACTTCTGCTATCTACAATATAAAAATCATTCGTACTATCATCTCTTATTTGTCCAATTGTATATTCATCACAAATATATACTTTTCCATTTCCAAAATATGCATATGGATCAGAACTTTGATATTGATAACTTTCATTATATACTACATCTTGTTTTTTCCATGAAGAAAAATAACATCCTATTAACATGATGTATGCTGATATTAATGCATAAATTCTTCTTCTCTTGTCTTGATTCATGTGCTATATAATACCATATTTGTTTTATTAATAAAATAAAAAAGGCTTTATTTTTTAGCCTTTTTCTTCTTTTTTGATAATTTCTTTTCTTCTTTTTCTAATTTTTCCTTTTGTTCTCTATAAGATGCAACTGCTGTTGTAAAAAATATATAAATCATAAGAACAAAGAATAATATAAATGATAAGAAAAATAAATAATAGAATCCTAAGAAAACAAAATGTAATCCAATATTATTATCAAATAAATAATATAAAGTACTTACATTATTTGTTTTATATATATAATTTTTAGATGTATCAACTGGTATTGTATAAAAATATGGTTTAACTATTTTAATGTTTTTATCATCATTATTTACATTAATAGTGGAATTAATTACAAAACCAAATTTATTAGCATCTCTTATATTAATGTATTTATATTTATACTTTGATGTGTTTAAGTCAATACCAAAAATCATTATGATAAAACCTATTACTACAATTCCCATAAAAAACCAATATAAGAAAAATACTATTTTTTTAAATAATCCTTCTTTAAAAACAAATAAAGAACAAATCATTATCATTAATATAATAAATGAAAAAAGAAAACATACTACTAGTCCAGAAGGAATCAAGCCTGTTATCGAACCAAGAATTCCAGCGCATAATAATACAACATAAACTATTAAGCTTATTTTTGCAAACTTTTCTTTATCCTTAATAAATACTTTATTCTTTTTCATATCTACTATCCTTCAGTACTTATTTCATTAGATTCATTTTCTTTTGTAATTTGTATTACATTTTGATTTATTTGATTATAAACGATCTCTTCTCTTTTTTCTTTTTCAATTTGTTCAATAGTTTCTTGATTCTCTGTATTATAACTATTTAATCTTTTCTTTAATAAAAGCAATCTAACTATTTTAAATATATCATATCCAAGAATTAATAATGATGGAACTAACACCGCAATTATCCATCCTTTCTTAGATGCTAATACATATTGTATTTTACCTAACTTAGGTATTTTAAATAAAACTTTTCCTACTATATTTTCACTTAATACTTTTTCATCATCAGCTACACTATTAGCATCACCTTTAACTCTAAAATTAAGGCTACCATCAGGCATTTGTATAACTTCAACTATTCTATGTGTTATAGGTGTATTACCAAAGAAAGGATTTGTTGAATAAAAAGTTATAATATCTCCTTCTTTTAATTTATTAACATTTGTCTTTTTAACAAAAACAACATCAAATACATTAATATTTGGTTCCATACTAGCACTAATAATTGTATATAAAGCAAATGGAGGGTTTTCATTTCTCTTTTTAGCTATTTGTCCACATATTACATACAATATTAAAAATGCAGCTATTAACATTAAAATAGTTATAAAAGTGTATGATAAAATATTAGTTATTTTTTTAATAGTTTTTCTAATTCTTATACTTTTTTCTTCTTCCATATAACTCACCTATTCATTACTTGAAAGAACTTTAACTTTAGCTACAAAAATTTTGTCTTTTAAATATTCTTTATCTTGATTATTATTCTTCACTTTAAAAATAACTTTACATGCATGATTATTATTAGGAGTAATAACACCTTCCCCTATTTCCTTGTTAGATACTGGTACTATACCATCAGTAATGTTAACTAATTTATTTATGTTGTCAGAACTAGGTGTTAAGCACTCTAAATTATATGTAAAGTTTTCATCAACTGCTTTTGCAAATGGAGTTATTATTTCTAATTGAATTTTATACTTTCCAATTTCATCAGCACTATCATTTCTTATAACAAAAGAATGAATATATTCTTCATCATATTTTAAATTCTCTAAATTGATTTTACTTCCATTATCATATTCAACTAAAAGATTAACTGTTTTTACAGTTACATTAGCCTCATCTTTAACTAATACTTTTTTATAATAAGCATAAGCTGAACCACAAAACATAGCTATCACTGCTAATAAAATAAATATATAAAGAAATATAGTTACTTTCTTCTTCATTTTGTAGCCTCCATATCATATTTATCATAGCAAATATTATTTTTATTTACAAGAAAGGCCAAAAAAAAAGTGAATTACTTCACTTTCAATTTACATTATTTTGTAATACTTACAAGATTAGCAGAAATATAACCACTAAACTCTTTTCCTAATACAGGTGTTTGATCTTCATCAAGATTCTTTAATGATAAAGTATATGTATATGTGTGAGTTTCATATCCTACTAAAGAACCTGTTCCTAACACTTTACTTTCTTCAGGAACAACTTCTTCATTAACTTTTACTAATGTTCCTCCATTATTAGCACCTTCTCCAGTGATACTATTAACAAAAGCACCATTAGCATTAGGAGTTAAAGTATTTTTAGTAACATTTAATTTTATATCATATGTTATTGTTTCTGTTGCAGATGGATCTGTTTGAGCTATAGTAAATGTTTTTGTTTTATCAGTTCCTGGGAAAATATTAGTTGCATCTATCTCAGCACCATCCTCAAAGGTAATTGAACTTAAAGATGCTGTTGTAACAATAATATTTTTAGTATCTTCATCTCCAGTAAGTGAGATATTAAACCACGCAAATGTAGCACCAACTATTGCTACTAACAAAGTTGCTACTCCAATTACTGATAAAAATATAGTTTGACCTTTAGCTTCTTCCATATTATTCACCTATAATAATAATATCAATATTATTCCTAAATTTCAAGTATTTAACTATTTAGATATAGTTATAACTGGTCTTACTTCTTTCTTATTTGTTGGATTTTCTTTAACAAATACATTACCTTTTTCTTCAACTGTTGAACAAACATCTTTTCCATAAGAATTTAAAATCCAATAGTTTCCAACAAAATCTTTTAAATCTTTAACATTTGAATGTACTTCATTATATTCTTCATATGTAATAATTCTTATTTTTGATGATGTATATTTATCACACTTATATTTATGTAATGCTATTTCTTCTTTTAGATATCCTCCACATCCCTTATCATCATCGCAACCACTATCAGCATATATATCACATATTTCTCTACTTATTATTTTTGATAATGTTTCTTCTGATAATTCTTTAATAAATATATTGTTTAAATAATAGTTTACATAAGATAAACTCCATTTATATGAATTATCCATATTATTAGTATAGAAACAATATCTACTAGCAGTATTAGTACACATATTTAATCTATCTATTAAACTTTCTGCTAACATTAAAGTTGTATAGTTAGACTTACTTTCCAATACTAGCCATTCTTTATCATCTAATTTTACTTTAGCTCCAATACAATAATAAACATTCTTATCATATGCTTCACCTTTTGTATTTAAACACTCTAAATTAAATGTAATTGTTTCACTTAATACCCCATCTTCATCTTTAAACCAAATATAATTATCACCACTATAATATGATTTTAAAACTACATTTTTTCCATTAGCAGAAACCCAATCACCACTAAAATTATCTAATTTAGATAACTTATATGAAACATTGTCTCTATTAGTTATAAATGATACTACATCATTATTTTTAACAATTTCAACTTTGAAATCTTTAACACTAGGACATGTTTTATCTGCTTCAACATTACCTACTTTATTTTTATATACACAATTCTTTTCAGATCTTATTTGAAAACTTACATTTCCATATTTATCCACACTAATATTACCATTGCCATCAAAGAAATAATCTTTTGTGACTAATGATCCACTCTCTGTATAAAGAATACCTTTTTTAAGAGAATATTCCCCTGCATCTAAATTTTTTACATAATTTAATAGATTCCTTCCATTATTAACTAGTTTATTTTGTTGCTTCCTAAAAGTGAAATAAACAAAAATAAAACTCATCAATAAAATAAAAATTACAAAAACTAAAATATATCTTCCTACTTTTTTCATAATTACATTATAAAATAATTATTTTAAAAAAGAAAGTTTTTTGATAAAATTATACTAGGTGAGATTATATGATACCATTCATAAAAAGTATATTTAATATGATAAATGATCATAAAAGAATACTTGGTATATTATTAATATTTTTTGGTATATTTTTATTCGCTCAAAAAATATTAAATAATAATCCAAATATTGATAAAGATAGTCCTTTTTATGTAAATAGTATTTATATGTCAGATGGAAGAATATATACTAATTATTTAGATGATGATACTAAACATATGTATGATTTCATAATGGATAGAATTAAAAGAGGAAAAAGAGTTACTCAAATGACACCAGCTGAATACGGTTGCCCTGATTATCGATCTTGTTTCTCTTTGATGAGTTCTGCTACTAATGCAATATGGCTAGATCATCCTGAATTATTATCATTTGCGTCTTTTGATATTTCATATAAATATGATACTAATATTTTAACTTTTAGAATTAGAAGATCATTTAAATTACCAGGTATGGATAAAATTGGTGAAATGATTATTAATTATCAAATTGAAAAATTAGTAAAAGATACTGAAGGATATACTGATAAAGAAAGAATTAAATATGTATATAATTGGATTGGTAATCATATGAAATATGACACTATATTTACTAATGATAATAAAAATCAAACAATATATGCTGCTTTTATACAACATAATGCTGTATGTGCTGGATTTGCTAAAACTGCACAAGTTATATTCCAAAGAATGGGAATTAAATCATATTTAGTAGATGGTTATACAACTGGTCCACATATGTGGAATATTGTTGAAGTAGATGGTAAAAATTATTTCTTTGATTCAACAGTAGCAGCTTGTATAAAAGAAGATCATTATATGTATTATGATGGATTAAAACAAAGTAATTTTGAAGATTATAGAGTATCAAATAAAAATTGGTTCCCAGTAATGGAAAAAACCGAACTATTTGGTAAAGAAGAATTAAAAATAGAGAACTAAATGTTCTCTATTTTATTTTTATTCTTTTATTTCAATTCTATTAAATAGTATTTCTGATTCATTAAGAGTAATATCTGTTTCTAAATTACCAAATTCTAAAGTATCAAAACTTGTATTTTTAGTATTTAACATTTTAAATATTCTTTCACTTGTATCAGGAATAAATGCTCTTAATAATATAGCACTAATTCTAATACTTTCAAGTAAATTATATAATACTGTTTTTAATCTTTCAGAATTTGCTTCATCTTTTGCAAGTACCCAAGGTGCAGTATCATCAATATATTTATTACACCTTTTTAATAATTCAAATATATCTTCAAGTGCTTCATTTGCTTTTAATGCATTCATTTTAGTATCAACTAAACTTGGTAACATTTTAGCATAACTAACAATAGAATCATCTACACTTTCACTTACTCCAGGATTTTCTACTTTAGAATCAAAATATTTCTTACTCATGGCAATAGTTCTATTAACTAAATTACCTAAAGTATTTACTAAATCAGCATTTGTTCTAGCTATTAATGCTTCTTCTGAGAATGAACCATCATTTCCAAAAGGAACTTCTCTTAATAAGAAATATCTAACAGCATCAACGCCATAACTATTAATATAATCTCTTGGATCTTTATAATTTCCTAAAGATTTAGATATCTTACCACCATCAATTATTAACCATCCATGACCAAATACTTGTTTTGGAAGTTCAACTCCTAAGCTCATTAACATACATGGCCATATAATAGTATGAAATCTTACTATTTCTTTACCTACTAAATGTAAATCAGCTGGCCAATATTTCTTAAATAATTCAGCATTTTCATCTGGATAACCAAGTGAAGTAATATAGTTAGATAATGCATCTACCCAAACATATACTACATGTCCTGGATCAAAGTCTACTGGGATTCCCCAAGTAAATGATGTTCTTGAAACACATAAATCTTCAAGTCCTGGATTTATAAAGTTATTTAACATCTCATTCTTACGTGTTAAAGGTAATATAAAGTCAGGATGTTCATCATAATACTTTACTAATTTATCTTGATAAGCAGATAATTTAAAGAAATATGCTTCTTCAGTAACTTCATGTACTTCTCTATGGCAATCAGGACATTTTCCATCTTCATCTAATTGTGATTCAGTCCAGAAAGATTCACAAGGAGTACAATATAAACCTTTATATTCTCCCTTGTAGATATCACCTTTATCATACATTTTCTTAAATATCTTTTGAACTGCTTTTACATGTTGTTCATCAGTAGTCCTAATAAAATAATCATAACTAATATTTAAACTTTTCCATAAATCTTTGGCATTATCAATTATTGGATTGATATACTCCATTGGAGTAACACCTGCTTCAGTAGCTTTCTTTTCAATTTTTTGACCATGTTCGTCAGTACCTGTTTGAAAAAATACATCATAACCACTTAATCTTTTATATCTAGCAAGAGCATCAGCTATTACTGTAGTATAACAGTGTCCAATGTGAAACTCTGCACTAGGATAATAAATAGGTGTTGTAATATAAAACTTTTTCTTTTCCATCTTTCATTCCTCCTTTAAAATAAAAAAGTCATAAATTAAGGACGAAATATTCCGCGGTACCACCTTAATTCATGACTTTGCATGCACTTAATATCTTTAACGCAGATATACGTTTTGACTCCAGAGCCATTCGGGAAACACTTCAATGTTTATTTTCACCAACCATAAACTCTCTACGAAATACATGCTTCTTTCTTTCCTTCACAATCAATTACAATAGATTTTAACACATTTTTTTTATAAAATCTAGTATTTATTTTATGAAAATGGTATTATTATCATAGGTGATAGTATGAGTAAAAAGAATAAAAAGAAAAGCAATACTAATATTCAGAATAATATACCTAAGAAAAAACAAATAGATAATAAGAAAAAAATAGATAAAAAAGAAGATGTAGATAAAGTATTTAAAGATGGTATTCCAAAAAATTTATGGGATAAAGCTTTCACTAATGGTTATGATGATGGCAAAGCTAATAAGAAAAAGAAGAAAAAAGATAGAAGTGAAAGATTAGATAAATTATTTAAAGATGGAGTTCCAAGTTTCTTTTGGGATAAAGCATTCGCTAATGGATATGAAGACAACAAATCTGATAAGAAAAAGAATAAAAAGAAAAATAAAGATGAAAAAGTTGATGGATTATTCAAAGATGGCATTCCAAGTTTCTTATGGGATAAAGCATTCGTAAATGGATATGATGATGGCAAGAAAGAAAAACCTAAAAAACATGACGAAGATCCAAATGAATTACCTCTTATTACTTCACTATCATTTATATTAGTATATTTTGTTCCAATCTTATTATTTGTATATACTAAACATGAAGACTATACATTTATGATATTATCTTATATCATTGGAATGGTATTATTAATATATTCTAGATTTAGTAATAGAAATAATTCATTTACTAAAAAATTATTCAATTTTACAATCATATTATCTACTATATTTGTAATAATATTTGTATTAAGAAGTTATCATGTAATTTAAAAAGAGTTAGAAATTCTAACTCTTTTTTATTATTGAATATCAGTCCTACTTAATATTTGAGCAGGTGTCTTTCTTATTGTTTTATATACAGGTAATAAACCTACTATTAGATTAAATATATATATGAATACTATGGTTACTAATATTGTTTTAGCATCTACTAAGAACTTATCACTAATACCATCAATAAATGATATTTCATTTAAAGCATATGCCATAAATAATATACCAGGAACACTACCTATAGTAGTTATAACAAGTATTTCACCAGTAAACATTTTATATATATCTTGTTTTTTTACACCTATTGCTCTTAAGATACCTACTTCTTTTATTCTAGATAAGAAGCTTGATCTAATCATTAAATAAATTTCAATTAATGAAATTGCTAAGAATATAATACTTGCTTTAATAACAGATTTTGTATTTTCATTCTTTTCTTTAATATATTCATCTCTACTTCTAATATATGAATCTTTTATATTATATTCTTCTTTATATTTATCAATATAACTTTCTTTATCCTTTGTATAAATCATTAAATCACTATTATTAATAATATTTAAGATAGTAATTGATGGTTTAGCTACAAGCATTTTGTCTTTAAAAGTGTTACTTGTATAATAACCAACTACTTTAACTTTCTTTTTATTAATCTTGTAATTAATAGTTTTATTTAATTTATATTGATCCTTATAATCATAATTTACAAGAACTTCATATTCTTTAGTAGGATATCTACCTTTTTTAAGTTTAATATAGTTTTCAAGTAATTTATAATCAATTATTTCTTGATCAACGAATAATTCACCTGGAGAAAAACTTCCACCATCTTTACTAAAGTAAATGATATTATTCATTTCACTTGGATATGTATATAAACTTGGACTTGATAAATCAGTAACACCTACTACTGTATATTCTAGAAGTGAACCAAAATATATTTTTCTTCCAATGAAATCTTCAACTGAATAGATACCTACTGAATAAACTGTATTGTTTTCTTTAATATTATCAAATACTTTTTTATCAATAACAACTTCTTTTTCATTTTCAGGCATTCTTCCAGCTAGAAGTGTTTCATTTTTTATCATATCTACACTTGATAAAGATACACTTAATGAATCATACATATTATATGTTTGATAATATTCACTATATGGAATAAAGGCTGTTACAATACTATTACCAGGTATTACATAAGTAGTGTTTTCATCTTTATTAAACTTATTATAATCAGCTATTTTAACTTTTTCCATTTCTACACTAAGATAGTTTTTATTATATTTAATAAAGTTAGCGTCATCTACTCTTCTAATACCAAATAATGATGATATGGAGAAAAATACAAATAATCCTGACATAAAGAAACCAAATAATAATAATTTTTTAATAATACTATAATCTCTTACTTTCTTATATCCCTCTGTTAATAAAGTAAATGGATTTAATATTGAAGAATATTTACTCTTATATTTTTTATCACTTACACTATTAACATCAAAATCATATTTTTCAGCATCTTCTTTTGATATTTTTTTATAATGATCATTAATTATTTCAATATTAGCATCTTTTGTTAATTCTACTTTATTATTTGAATCTGTTTCAATAAATATATTTCCGTTTTGAATAATAACATTAATATTCAATTTTTCTTTCTTATTTCCATAGAAATTAACACTAATATCATTATTTTTCAATTCTTCATGAACACTAAATTCTTTTAGATAAATTGTATTATCAAGTCTATAATCTAATTCATTATTATGTTCATTTTTTCTATCATTAACTACTTTTCCATCTTCTATTTCAATTATTCTTGTTGAATAAAATTCTGCCAATTCTCTTTCATGTGTAACAAGAATAACTAATTTGTTTTTAGAAATAGCTTTAATAATATTCATTACTTCAATAGTATTTCTACTATCTAAATTACCAGTTGGTTCATCTGCAATTATTATTTTTGGATTTTTAACTATTGCTCTTGCAATACCAACTCTTTGTCTTTGACCACCAGATAACATACTTGTTAATCTGTTTCTATATTTGTACATATCTACTTTTTCTAGAACATAATTAACTCTTTTTTTGATTTCTTCTTTATTCTTAAGACCATTTATTCTTAATGCTAAAGCTACATTATCAAAAACAGTCATATTATCTAATAGATTATAATCTTGGAAAATATATCCTATATTTAAATTTCTAATTTTGTCTATTTTTCCAACAGATCTTTTAGAAATTCTTTTACCATCTACATATATTTTTCCACTATTTATTTTATCTAAACCACCAATAGTATTTAATAAAGTTGTTTTTCCACATCCTGATGGCCCTAGCAATGAAACTAGTCCTTTTTCTTCTAATTTAAGAGATGTATTATTAATAACATGGATTTGATTCTTTTTATGTCTATAAAAATACTTATTAACATTTTCTAGTTTTATCATTATTACACCTCTTCTCTATATGTATTCATTACACTATTAACAAATAGTTTTCTTGAATACCTTTCAGTAGTTAAAAATGTCATTAATGCAATTACTACATATATAACTATATAATGATAAAGTTTTGTTTCAGCAAATAATGCACTAAATGCTTCTATTCTTATAACTTTTATATGTTGTAGATAAATGAATATTACAAATATAAAGTATCCTAAATTAGCATATGTAAATAATTCTATATTTAATAATCTCTTAGTATCCTTAAGTGTTGATCCTAAAATTCTTAACGTTGAATAATATACATTTCTAGATTTTAATACTAATTTAATTACAAAATATGAAATAAAGAACATTATAAATAATTCAAATACATACAATACTACTTTTACTATATTTAATACCCTCATTATAGTATTATTTGATGAATCAAATATTGTTTCTCTCATATAAAGAGTTTTATATCCTAAATCTTTTAAATCTTCAATAGTAGCATTTGCTTCATCTTTATTATCAATTATTACACTACTTTGATATATTTTTCTATCATGTAGACTTTCAAAATCTTCTGGATTAACAAATATAGCTGATGCAAATTCATCAATTTTATATCCAGTTAATTTTTTAATATTCTTCTTATTATACATTTTAGATACTTTTAATGTTTTTTTAATTTCAGAATATGGTGTTTTAGATGTAATATCTATCTTTTTACCTTTACAATTAAAATTCTTACAAGAGAACATAAATTCTTCTGAAACAATTGCTTTTCCTTTTGGGACTTTACTACTTGGAACAAGTTCACCCATTCCATCACTATAACTAGTATATTCATTTCCTAAGAATACATATCTTATAGTAGTTAAATCATCTATATATATATCTTTTAATTCATCAATTAATTCATCAGAAGCATATACTTTCCCATTCCACTCGTCATCAATATTCTTAACACCTACTATTTTAACTTCTTTATTCTTTTTAGTTAAACTACTATATGTGTTAGATACTTCATAAGTTTTATTTAATGTATCTTCAATTTTATTTGAAGCGAAATAATAATTATCATCTATATCAATACCAATTACAATTTCATTTTTTTCTTCAGGAAGTCTACCATAATCAACCTTATCTAATTCACTAACGCTATATACATGACCACCTATATAATATGTATCACTATTTAAGTTTATTTCTTGTTCTACTAATATGTCATTTCTAATAATTTTTTTAACATTAGGAATTTTAGATAATTCTTCAAAATCTGTTTCATTTATTTCAGATCTATCATTTTTATAAATAACTACTCTTTCCAATTCATCTGTATTAAAGAAATTATTATATCCACTTTCAGTTAATAACTTTTGTGAATCACTAAATACTACATACATTGAGAATAATTCGGCTACCATATATAAGTATACAGCTGTTAATATAAGAAACTTAGATAATATATTAAATGCATTTCTTACACCTAATTTTATTTTACTACCAATTCTCATATCTCTATAATTAGTTACTTCAGCTGTTTTAACTTCATCATGATGCTTTATCTTTTTATCTTCAATTATTTTTCCATCATTCATTGTTATCTTACGAGTAACATATTCAGCTATTTGATCATAGTTATGAGTAACAATTATTACTAGTTTGTCTTTAGAAATATCATGTAATATCTTAAGTACATTTTCACTAGATTTTTTATCTAAGTTACCAGTAGGTTCATCTGCTAAAATAATTGGTGTATTTTGTGCTAATGCTCTAGCGATAGCGACTCTTTGTTTTTGACCACCAGATAATTTAGATACCTTTCTATTTTTATATTTAACTAAATCTACTTGTTTAATTAAATCATTTACTTTAGATTTTACCTCATGCGCTTTAAATCCATTCAATAAATAGATTAGTTCTATATTTTGATATACTGTATAACTATTAACTAAATTGAATGTTTGAAATATATTTCCAATATATTTTCTTCTATATTTTTCATAATCTTTTTCAGAATAATAACTTGTCTCTTCACCATTAATGTACATTTCCCCTTCTTCATAAGAATCAAGACCAGAAATAACATTTAATAATGTTGATTTACCACTACCAGATTCACCAGTAATCGCAACAAATTCTCCCATATCAAATTTTAAATTAACTTTGGAAAAACCAGTTGTTATCATTCCTTTTTTATAATAAAATTTTGAAACGTTTTTTAACTCTAGCATATATCCTCCTAAGTCTATTTAATTATATCATACTTTGTATTTTAATAACACTTCTTTATGAAGCGTTGAAACTCTAAAACTCTCTCTAGCTTTCTGTATAGATTTATTATTAGTCCATTCATCTAATAGTTTATTTTCAAATATATAAATTGTTTTATCATATTGTTTTATTAATGCAAAACTAAAATACCAAGCTCTAGCCATATTTATATAGTATTTATCACTCTTAATATTAAGAACTAATTCATTTATTTCAACTGTAAAATTATCATCCAAATAATATGTTAATAAAGCAACTATTGCAAATCTTACTCTATATTCTTCTTTAGATTTAATCCACTTTTTTAAATGTTTTAAAAATTCTTTTGGATACTTTTTAACTATATTAGGTTTAATCGTATCACATACACTCCAATTATCAACATATGGTAAAAAATTATCTAATAATTCTACTACTTCATCAAAGTTTTTATTTAATGAAATCAATTGTCCATGCAAAAGATTCTCTTCTAAATATTTATGAGGAAGAGTTTTTAAAAATAGTTTGCTTTCATCATCTTTATAATATTCTTTAGCATATTTTTTTATATCTGGAATTTTTACTCCAATTACACTATCTTTAGGAATATTAGGTAATAATTTAGATGTGAATTCTTTATATTTATCGTCTTTTATTTTAAAAAAATATTTTTCTGGTTTCATAATATTATTATATAAAAAAAGTAGTATATTTAAAACTACTTTTTACCTAAATTACTAACTAAAGTAACACTTAATTCTTTTAATGATCCGTCTCTTTCAATTGTCATAGTAATTTTCTTACCTATTTCACATTTATATAGTTCATATTTAAAGTGAGATACATCAGCAACATCTACACCATTAACTTTTTTAATATTATCTCCAACTTTAAAACCAGCTTTATCAGCAGGACTATCTTTTTCTACTGTTTGAACAAAAACACCAGTTTTTATATTTGAAAAGTTGAAGAAACTGAAAATTCCACCATAATTACCACTATCACTTGAATAATCTGATAATGATATTCCAATATATGGTCTTTCAATTCCTTTACCACTTATAATACTTTCAGCATAACTAACTGCATCATCAATTGGAATTGCAAATCCCATTCCTTCGATTGAAGAAGATGCAAGTTTCATATTAGTTACCCCTATTACTTCACCATTTGAATTGCAAAGAGGCCCACCACTGTTACCTGAATTAATAGCAGCATCTGTTTGTAAAACTTCCATAATAAATGAATCATTACGACTTGATCCACTAACTTCAACAAGTCTATTTTTACCACTTAGAATACCTCTTGTTACTGTCCAAGAATATACACTAGCATCAAGTGGTGCTCCTACTGCAAAAGTAGTATCTCCTACTCTCATTTTACTACTACTACCAATTTCACATACTGAAATAACATTTTTCTTTGGAACAGTTAATACAGCAATATCTGAGTATTCATCACTACCAGATAAACTAGCTTCTACAGTTGAATTATTAGTAAACGTTATTTTATATGAATTAGCATTAGCAATAACATGATGATTAGTAATTATATATCCTAATTTATCATCCATTTTAAATACAAAACCAGTACCAGATGCATATGCTTTACCATTTACAAATGTCTCTATAACAACAACTGAATCATATACTTTTTCAACAGCATCAGCTATTCCAGTATCTGTTACAGTTACACTCTTTTCAACTTTTGTTGTTCCTTGATTGTCACTTACTGTTGTTTGATTTTCATTACTAATATAATAATTTCTATATACTAAAAATAATCCAAAGCAAATAATAAATGTTATAAATGCTCCTGTTAACATTCCCCCATTATTTTTATTTTTATTCATTTTTTTCACCTCTTATAAAAAATTACAATCTAACATATCATAAAAAATATCTTTAATCTTCTTGTTATAATATTCATACTTAATAACATTTACATCTCTAGTATATTTATTAAGTGTTTCCAATGTTACAACAGGATAATTATATATCAATTTTGATGAATTTTCAACATAACTATTTGTTGATAACCTGTTAGTTTTAGTACTCATTTTGAAATCATGGGCAAGCTCTGCCATAAAATCTGTAGCGGTTCCATCATTACCTTCTCCAACTTCTTCATAAGATAAACCATAAATCTCATATCCATTAAAACTTGATATATATTCTGAAAATTTTTGACAAATATCATTAAACTTTTTTGATAAATTAGGTTTACCACAATAAATAACTCTTCCTTGAGAGTGCATATTTAAATATGCATATACATTTTTATAATGTTTAAGCATAAAATACATACATGATTGTGTTTCTTTTTCAAAACCTAATTTTTTACCACCAAAGAATAAATTATCCACATATGTTCTTTTATAAGAAACACTATCTATTAACTTATTAAATTTATAATATAGCCCAGCATTTTGAGTAGGAAAATTTCTATTAATATCAATTCCTCTAGCATTACATTTAATATGCTCTATATTTACTTTTTCATAGTTTTTATATATCCATAATTTTTTATTGTTTATAACTTGTTTACCAAAGTTATATATTTCATACCCATCTGGGTTTATTGAAGGTATTATTGCTAATTTAACATTATTTAGTTTGTTAATAATTTGTTTATCATTATTATAATAACTATTTAATAAATCACATAAAAATTTCATAATCATTACTGTATTTCCAGATTCACCAGCATGGATATTAGCATCTATATATAAAACCTTATTACCTTTTCCTATTTCTATACCATAGATAGTTCTATTATCAGATGTTATATATAACTTTTCTAAAGATACTATATCTAAGTTGTTCATATTTAATAACATTTTTTCTATTTCAGAATAATGCAATGGTTTCTCAAAATCATAATTAATAGGTTTATAAATACCATTCTTTTTTACATACTTAGGTTTTCTATTAATAATATTTTTATATTTATTTATATTTATTCCATCAGCAAAATATTCCTTTATATTATATTCATCTTGTTCATAATTGTTTGTTATATAATTATCCATATATATCACCTAATGTATATTATTATACTATTAATAAAACATTAAAAGAACATTAAAAAAGAATTAATATTATAACAATCTTAATTCTTTTTGTTTTCGTAATTCTAAATGAATAATATCATTATCCTTTAACATATATTTTTTATTAACTTCTCTACCATTAATATAACAAGAAATAACGTCATCAACATTTAAACCCTGATTTAATATATATTTTTCAATAGTAGATCCATATGGCATCTCTATTACTTCACCTTTAGAATTATAAACATATATTTTAACAGATAATAACTCAGCTTCAACGTGATACATAAAATCTTCATCATTTTCATATGTTTTATCATATGTCTCTAAAGTACTATAAAATGGATACTTTTTCTTTAAATCTTTTTGCATCTTTTTAAAGGCATTTTTACCATATGTTTCAAAATATGAGCAAATACCCATGTTATCTAGTTTATCCATCTCAGGAGTCCTAATTTGGGCCTGTAAAATGGTATTATCACGTACAATTAATGATGAATGAATAGATTTATATTGATTAACAAAAGGTCTAGATATATAATCCCTAAAATTCTGATTAATTGGATTATATAATTCGTGAATATAACATAATGATTCATAACAATCTATAATTTGATTAACAATAACATTAAGAGATAATAAGTCTTGTATAGAATTAAATGATTTGCCATCACTTTCTTTTAAATAGATACTATAAATACTTTTAATTCTCTGTCTAATTTCACATGGAATACCATTATCAGTTAATATCTTTTTAATTTCTCTTGATACATCTATTAATAAACCTCTATATTCATAATAAAAGCTATTCCTATCATCTTCAATTCTTTTATATTCTTCTGGTTCTAAATACTTTAGTGATAGATCTTCTAATTTATTTTTGATTCTATACATACCAACTGAACCAGCTATTGGTGCAAAGATATGTAACGTTTCAAATGCAGTACCCTTTTGTTTATCTACTGGTTTAGAATCCAATGTTTCCATATTATGTTCTCTATCTGCAATTTTTATTAAAATTATTCTAATATCTTTAGTAATACTAGTTATTATTTTCCTAGTATTAGCTAAATTTCTTTCTTTTTTAGATGAAAATCTAAAATCAGCCATCTTAGTAACACCATCAACTAAATCAGCAACCGTTTTATTAAATGTATGTTCAATATCTTCATATGTTACTGAAGTGTCTTCAATAGTGTCGTGTAATAATCCAGCACATATAGTATCAACATCTGCATTCCATCTTGCTAATTTAATGGCAACATTTAAAGGATGTGTTACAAATGGTTCACCACTGCACCTATACTGACCAGCATGAGCAGCACAAGCAAAATCATAAACTTGTTTAATAATATTGATTTCTTTTTTAGAAAATCTGTTTAATTCTTTTAATAAATCATTAAAATCTTTGCCCATGTTAACCTCCCAATAATAAAAAAACAGCAATATCTAAATATTACTGCACATTAAATCAATTTTTTGTGTATATTTTTTGGTAATTATATAATTATAATAATACATAATATCACCCCTAAAAATTGAAATATACTCAAATATATCACATTAAAATAACAAAATCAACACCAAAATAAAACTTTCTTTAAAAAAGAAAGTTTTTCTTGCAATAAAAAAATTGGCAACTTGCTATCTTCGCTTACACTATTTTCGCCGTAAAAGTGCTTAACTTCTCTGTTCGGTATGGGAAGAGGTGTATCCACTTTGCTATCGTCACCAATTAAAGGTATTATACCATAATCGTTCTCTGAAAACAAGATAATGTGATAACTAAATCAAATTAAATAAATGATTAAATTGTCGATCTATTAGTATTAGTCAGCTCAATATATCACTATACTTACACATCTAACCTATCAACCTTGTCGTCTACAAGGGATCTTACATCTTGAAGATAAAGAAAACTCATCTTGGAGAGGGCTTCTCGCTTAGATGCCTTCAGCGATTATCCCTTCCGAACATAGCTACTCTGCACTGCCACTGGCGTGACAACAGATACACCATCGGTTCGTCCTTCTCGGTCCTCTCGTACTAGAGAAAGCTCTCCTCAATTTTCTAACGCCCACTACGGATAGAGACCGAACTGTCTCACGACGTTCTGAACCCAGCTCGCGTGCCGTTTTAATGGGCGAACAGCCCAACCCTTGGAAGCGATTCCACCTCCAGGATACGACGAGCCGACATCGAGGTGCCAAACCCCACCGTCTATATGAACTATTGGGTGGGATCAGCCTGTTATCCCCGGGGTAACTTTTATCCGTTAAGCAACGACCCTTCCATTCGGGATCGCAAGATCACTATGCCCTGCTTTCGCATCTGCTTGACTTGTAGGTCTCGCAGTTAAGCTCCCTTCTGCCATTACACTCTACGAATGATTTCCAACCATTCTGAGGGAACCTTTGGGCGCCTCCGTTACTCTTTGGGAGGCGACCGCCCCAGTCAAACTGCCCACCAGACACTGTCCTCCATCCAGATAATGGATGCAAGTTAGAAATCAAACATATCAAGGGTGGTATTCCAAGGATGACTCCATAAGATCTGACGATCTTATTTCAACGTCTCCCACCTATCCTCTACATGGTACACCTGATCTCAATATCAAGTTGCAGTAAAGCTCCACGGGGTCTTTTTGTCCTGTAGCGGGTAACCTGCATTTTCACAGGTATTAAGATTTCACCGAGTCTATGGTTGAGACAGTATCCAGATCATTACGCCTTTCGTGCGGGTCA
>CAMMYS010000025.1 GCA_946528555.1 uncultured Mycoplasmatota bacterium | reverse complement strand
AGTGAAATATTATTTAGATTTATTAAATAAATTTGATAATTATTATATTTTGAATATTAATACTAAAGATGCTTCTAGTACAAAAATAAGAGAAAACATTAATAACAATAAAATATTAGAAAAATATTTAGATAAAGTAATAATAAAATATATAAATGATAATAAATTATATATTTAGGAGGTAAATATGAAAAAGCGAAAACATATTATTTTAGCAGGTGGCTCTAGATGTGGAAAAACAACTCTTTCAATGAAACTTAGTAAAGAAGGTTTTGTTCATTATAAAATGGATACTATTAAAAGAGGTATTGATAGAAACTTCTGGGATCATTATAAAGATGAATGGAGAGTAGTTAGTCCTCATATGGCTCATTTAATTAAGGTTATGATTGAAGACAACCAGAGTGATATTGTTAGAGGTAGAGAATATTATTGTATTGATACTTGTCATGTTTACCCAGTTGATATTGCTAAGTGCAATTTTAAAGATACAGTTATTGTATTCTTTGGTTATATTAATATGGATATTGAAAAGAAAATTAGAGATATTAGAAAATATGATAAAAAAACATGGAGTTGTAAACTAAGTGATGAAGAACTAAGAGAATATTTACAAACAGGTATTGATTATAGTAAAGAAGTTAAAGAAGAATGTGAAAAATATAATATTAAATTCTTTGATACTGGAAGAAATTTTAAAAAAGTTATGAAGGAAGCATATAATTATATTGAAAATGAATTAAAAAAATAAATAAATTATGATAAAATATCATCGTAAGGAGTGAAACTATGAACAAAGAGTATAAAAGTGAAGAAGAATTTCTAAAAGATTATGATGCTAGTAAGTATGATAGATTTTCTGTTACAAGTGATGTTGTACTATTTAGTGTATCTGATGGTAATAAATCTGATTATAGAAGATTAAATAAGAAATATTATAGTGTTTTACTTGTTAAAAGACATAATTATCCATTTAAAGATAAATGGTGTTTACCTGGAGGATTTGTACGTATTGATGAAACAAGTGAAGATGCTGCTAGAAGAATTTTAGCATCTGAAACTAATTTACATAATGTTTTTCTAGAACAATTATATACTTTTGATACTATTGATAGAGATCCAAGAACAAGAGTACTTAGTGTTTCTTATATGGGTCTTGTTGATAAGAATAAATTAGATGACTCTTTATATGAAGATGCTTCTTGGTTTAATATAACTTCTTTAGAAGATGATAAATCATATCATGTCACTCTTGATAATGTCAATGAAGAAATTAAATTTGTAGTAGGTAAAAAATTAAAAGAAAAAACAACTGATAGATATAGATTTAATATTATTAAAAATGATTCTCTTGCTTTTGATCATCCAATTACAATTATTTCTGGAATGGAAAGATTAAAAAATAAAATATCTTATACTGATATAGTATTTAATATGATGGGTGAATATTTTACATTAGGTGAATTACAACAAGTTTATGAGGTTATTCTTGGTAAAAAATTATTAGATCCAGCTTTTAGAAGAATAATTGCTAATAAAGTTGAAAAAACTGATAAGATTAAAACTGGTGAAGGGCATAGACCAAGTTATTTATTTAGATATAAGAAAAAATGAAAGATGAATTAAGAAAAAAATATTTAATTATTAGAAAAAATATAACTGATAAAAGTATTAAATCTAGTATTATAAAAGATAAAATTATTAATAGTGATGAATATAAAAAATCTAAAGTAATAGCTGTTTATAAAAATTTAAATAGTGAAGTTGAAACAAAAGATTTAATAAATTATGCACTTAATGATAATAAAATAGTTGTATTACCAAAAGTTGAAGGAGATATATTAAGATTTTATAAAACTGATAACGAATCTTTTATTAAAAGCAATTTTGGTATTTTAGAACCAATTGAATCAGAAGAAATAAATGATATAGATTTATATATAATTCCTGGTATTTGTTTTGATAAATATAAGAATAGAATTGGTTTTGGAAAAGGCTATTATGATAGAGTAAATTATAAGAATTCTATCAAGATTGGAATATGTTTTGAAGAACAAATATATAATAGAAAAATAAAAAGTGATTTTTTTGATATAAAAATGGATAAAATCATAACAGAAAAAAGCATATATTAATATGCTTTTTTTATTGAAATATATATAGTTTTTTAATATAATGTATATAGACAATATAGAGGTATTATATGAAGAAAATATTTAGTATTTTATTAATGATTATATTGTCTATTACTATCGTTAAAGCTAAATCTATTGATTTTAAAATAATTGATGCTAAAGTAATAGAAAAATATGGAGCAATTGAAGTAGTTGATCCTGTTTTTTCATCTAATGAAATAACTTCAAGTATTACTTTTAAAGAAAAAAATGATTATGTTATATATAATATTCTTTTAGAAAATGATTCTGGTAAAACTTATAAATTAGTTAATGTAGAAGATAATAATACAAGTAATAATGTTAGTTTATCTTATGAATATGAAAAGGAAGAAGTACTTCCTAAAGAAACAGTATCATTAAAAGTAAAAGTTAAATATGAAAACTTAGTTAAAAATATTGAAAGTGTTCAAGTTAAAGACTTTAATGTAATTTTAGTACTTGAGGATGAAAAAGGTAATACTCAGGTAATAGATATTAATCCAAAAACAGGCGATAATATTTTACTATATGTAGTTTTATTATTAGTTGCTGTTGCTGGAATAGTATTAATAATTAAGAAATTAAAGGGTGGAAAATTATTAGTAATTTTACCATTATTAATAGCACCATTATTAATATTTGGATTACAACAATTTAAAATAAATATTTTATTTAAAGATGTAGAAGTCATAGGAACATTTGATGTATTTAATATTGAAATAGATAGTAATAATGGAGATAGTACTATTAATAGAGATATTAAATATGGAGATAATGTTGGATCTTTACCAACACCAACAAAAGAAGGTTATACATTTGTAGGATGGTATGATGAAAAAGGTAATAAAGTTAGTGAAGATACAGTTATTACAAGTGAAATAACATTAAAAGCAAAATATAATCCAATTAGTTATAGCATCACTTATTATTTAGATGGTGGTAGTGCTACTAATGTTGATAGTTATACAATTGAAGATGAAATTACTTTAAATAATCCAACTAAGTCAGGATATACATTCGCAGGATGGACTGAAGGAGAAGATGATACTTTAAGAACACAAGTAACTATTAATAAAGGTACTACTGGAGATAAAGTATTTAATGCTCACTTTTCAACTAATCAAGATACAGTCTATACAGTTATTCATAAACAAATGAATTTAAATGGTGAATATGAAGTAACTGAAACAGAAGAATTACATGGGGCTACTGATACTGAGGTAACACCACAAGTTAAAGATTATGAAGGATTTATTCTTCCAGATGAACAAACTGTTACAATCGCAGGTGATGGTTCAACTGTAGTAACATATCTATATGAAAGAAAGAAATTTACACTAGTTGTTAACAATAGAGATTATGTAGTTACTGAAATTGCAGATGGATCTTATTATTATGGAACTAATATTATATTGAGAGCTAAAGAAAGAATTGGTTATACATTTACTAAATGGTCAAATAATGAAACTAATAGTCCATTAGTATTTACTTTAAGTAGTGATTTAACAATTGAACCAATTTATACACCAAAAGATGACACTAAATATAAAGTATTACATAAGATAATGAATCTTGATGGACAATCATATTCATTAAATGAAGAAATGAATGAAACTGGTACTACTGATGCAGAAGTAACACCAGCAGTTAAAACATTAACAGGATTTACTAGTCCAGCAGCACAAACAGTAAATATTAATGCTGATGGAAGTACAGTAGTTGAATACTTATATACAAGAAATCAACATTTATTAACTATTAATGAAAGTGATTATGTAAGTACAACAACTCCAAGCGGAAATTATTATTATGAAACAGATATTACATTAACTGTATTACCTAGACCTGGATATACTTTTGTAAAATGGTCTAATGATGAAACAGGTAATTCAACTTCATTTAAAATGGGTGATGAAGATATAACAATTAGTCCAATATTTACTGCTAATAATGATACACATTATGAAGTAAATCATTATTTAATGAAACTTGATGGACAAACATACGAATTACTTGAAGGGTTCTCAGGAACAGGAACAACAGATACACAAATAACACCAGCAGTTAAGACACTAACAGGATTTATTAGTCCTGAAGCACAAACAGTTACTATTAATGGTGATGGAAGTACAGTAGTTGATTATTATTATGCAAGAGAAGAATATACATTAACAATAACTAATAGCGATTATGTAACTACAGAAACTCCAAGTGGAAATTACTATTATGAAACAAATATTACATTAACTGCTAATGAAAGAGCTGGTTATACATTTGCAGGATGGTCAAATAGTGAAACAGCAAATCCATTAACATTTGAATTAGAAGGTAATATGACTATAGGCCCAGAATATTTACCTAATACTAATACGCATTATTCAGTAAATCATT
>CAMMYS010000024.1 GCA_946528555.1 uncultured Mycoplasmatota bacterium | reverse complement strand
GTCAAAATATAAATTTAAATATTCATTATCATCATCATTTTTATAATTATTTAACTCTTTAATATGTTTTTCTACAAAATCATCATTATAAAACTCATTTATATTTTTAATATCATCTAAAATACCAACTTTTTTAAGTAAAATAGCAGTTCCTTTGTGTAGATTATCTATTTCATTCCTGTAATAAACATTAATTGGTTCTTTAGTATTGAAATCAAACTCTACAATCTCTCTTACAACTAAATTACCAGATATATCTATCTCAGAATCAATATACATTTTATTTAAACTACTACCTTTAACAAGTATTGGTATAAATAATAAAATAATTATCATTACAATCTTTTTCATAATAATAATTATATCATTTTCATACAAATAAAAAAAGGAGTTAAGCTCCTAATTTTTCTTTAACAATTGAATTAACTAGTTTCATATCAGCTCTGCCTTTTAAACCACCTAATTCTTTCATAATACTACCCATATCTTTCATAGATGTAGGTTTTACTTTATCAAATACTTTATCAATTTCAGCTCTTACTTCATCTTCTGATAATTGTTCAGGTAAGTACTTACTTAATAAAGCTATTTCTCTTTCAAGACCTTCAACTAAGTCTTGTCTATTACCTTTTTTAAATTCTTCAATGCTTTCTTTATGAGTTTTAACTTGTTTAGCAACAACATCAATTACAATCTCATCACTTGCACTGTTTCTTTCAAGCTTATTATTAACCAAATATAAATCAATAGCAGATTTTAATAATCTTAATGTATTTAAACTATCTTTATCACGAGACTTCATAGCCTCTTTCATATCTGATTGTACTTGTTCATATAACATATTCTATACCTCCAAAAAACTAATTTCTTTGTTTGTTATGTTTTTTAGCGTTTCTGATAGCTTCTTTTTTAGCTTCCCTTCTTACAATTCCAGGTTTAGAATATTCTTTTCTTTTCTTCATTTCAGTAGGGACTCCGCTTCTTTGAACTTTCATCTTGAAACGTTTTAATGCATTTTCGACATTTCCATCTTTAACTTCTACACGTGTCATTTCTCTTCCCTCCCTTCATGACCAATGTCAATTATAGTACAAAAAGTGTATAATTTCAAGTAAAATGAAGAACAAATCAAATATTTTTTAATAAAAATTGATATAATTTCACTAGGTGATAAATATATGTATCAAAATAAATCAAAAATAATGGTAATAGTAGGTTTTTTAATAATAGCTGTTATTTTAGTAATAGTTATGGTTCATTTAATTGTTGAAGCAAATAAACCTGAACCTGTTCCAGAGATTAATCAAACAGAACTTGAATTAAATGAGACACTAAAAGAATATAATAAATTAATATTTGATTATAAAATGGTTAGAAAAACAAATAATTATTACAATAGTAATTATTTAATTAGTCCTTTATCTATGGCATATGCTTTAAAGATATTAGAAGAAGGAGCTAGCGGTGAAACAAAAGCTCAAATAAGTAATTTAATTAAAGATTATCAATTACCAAAAATAGTAAATATAGATAAAAAAATTAGTATTGCTAATGCATTATTTATAAATACAAATTATAAAGGTAAAATTAGCAATAACTTTGTTGCTAAAATAGAAAATACTTATGATGCTAATGTAATGTATGATGGATTTACAAATACAGATGGTATTAATAAATGGGTTGAAGGTAAAACATTTGGTTTAATACCTAGAGCACTAAATAATATTGATAGAAATACTAAATTAAGTATAGTTAATGCAATAGCACTAGATATAGCATGGAAATATAAAATGAATCCTCAAAATACTCACTCTGCTAAATTTGCTAAGATTGATAAAACTCAAATTGATGTAGCAATGATGAGTGATAAAAATGCATTTGGTTATTTAGAAAATGAAAATGCAAGAGGAATTGTTAAACATTATATTCCATATGACATTAATACTGGAGAACCTGCTACTGCAGATTCAACAAATAAATTAGAACTTGAATATATAGCAATTATGCCAAAGATGGATTTAAATAGTTATATAAATAGTTTTGATCAATATGAATTAAGTAAATTATTACAAACTGTTAGAACTAATAATGAAACATTAGATTTAAATATGAATATTCCAAAATACTATTATGCATTTGATTTAGATAAATTTAAACAAATATTATTTGAAAATAACATAACAAAAGCATTTGAAGAAGATGCAGACTTCTCTATTATAAATGAAGATTTATTCGTAACAGATACAATTCATAAAACATATATTGAATTTGGTGAAGAAGGAACTAAAGCTGCTGCAGTATCAATTGTAAATATGACTGATAATGCTGCTCCTGTTGAAAAAGAACAAATACAAATTGATTTTAATTCACCATTCTTATATATCATTAAAGAAAAGAATTCAACTAACCTATGGTTCTTTGGAGTTGTATATGAACCAATGCCTTGGGAAGAATATAATAAATTAATTGAAAAAGCTAAACAAGAAGCTGAAAGAAAGAAAAGAGGATATTAAAAAAACACCAGAAATCTGGTGTTTTTATTTTGAGTTAATTATTTTATTTGACTCATTACTTCTTCAGCAAAGTTATCATTTCTCTTTTCCATACCTTCGCCTACTTCATATTTAACAAGTTTAACTAATTCACATTTATTATTTTCTAAATATTGTTTAACAGTTAATCCAGAATCTTTAATAAATGCTTGTTCTTCTAAAACTGTTTCTTCATAGAATTTTCTAATTCTGCCTTCTACAATCTTATCAGCAAATTCAGGTTTTTTACCTTCATTAATAACTTGTTCTTTAATAACTGATTTTTCATGTTCTAAATCTTCTGCTGGAACACTATCAATTGTTGTATAAAGAGGTCTCATAGCAGCTGCTTGCATTGCTACATCTTTAGCTACTTCTTCATTATCTCCTTTAACAACAGTTAATGATGAAATTTTTCCACCCATATGTAGATAAGAACCAAATACTTCACCTTTAGATTTTTTAACTGCTTCAAATCTTCTTAAAGAAATCTTTTCTCCAATTTTAGCAGTAGCATTAACTATTAAATCATTAAGAGTATCATCTCCACATTTTAATGCTAATGCACTTTCTAAATCAGTTGCTTTGCTTCCTAAAATAGTATTACCAATTTTATCTAGTAATTCTTTAAATTCAGCATTCTTAGCAACAAAATCAGTTTCAGAGTTTAATTCAACAACTACAGCGTTGTCTCCTTTAATATAAATATTTGATAAACCCTCTGCAGCAATTCTTTCAGCTTTTTTAGCAGCCTTAGAGATTCCCTTTTCTCTTAAATAATCGATTGCTTTATCCATGTCTCCATTACTTTCAACTAAGGCTTTTTTACAATCCATCATTCCAGCGCCAGTTCTTTCTCTTAAGTCTTTAACCATACTAGCAGTAATTTCCATGTTTACCTCCTAATTTAATGCTGAAACTAATTCATCTTTTTTCATTGTAGAATATCCAGATAAACCTTTTTCTTTAGCAATTTTCTTTAATTCTGCTACAGTCATACTAGCATAATCTACAGTTTCTTCTTTTTTAGCCTTTTTAGCAGGTTTTTCTTCTTTAGTTTCAGTTTCTTTTTTTTCTTCTTTTAATTCTGCTTTTTCTTCTTCAAAATCATCAAATTCAACTACTTTAGTTTCAACTTTGATTTCTTTTGCTCCCTTAGCAGCATTTTCATCTTCAGTAACATAATCTACAAGTTCTAATCCGTTTGCTTCACAAACAGCATTTGCTAAAACTCCTAAAACTACTTTAACGCTTCTTACAGCATCATCATTAGCAGGAATTGGGAAGTCAACATCATCAGGATCGCAGTTAGTATCAACAATTCCAAATACTGGAATATGTAATCTTCTTGCTTCTTTAATAGCATTGATTTCTACTCTTGGATCAACTACGATGATTGCTCTTGGTAATTGTTCCATTCCTCTAATACCACTAAGTAATTTATTTAATTTTTCATATTCTTTTTGGATTTTAGCAACTTCTTTTTTAGGAAGTAATTCGAATTTTCCTTCTGCTTCCATTTTTTCGATTTCAGCAAGTCTTTTAACTCTTTCTCTAATTGTTCTGAAATTAGTTAAAGTACCTCCTAACCATCTTTCTGTTACATAAAAACTATTACATCTTGTAGCTTCTTCGATACTAGCTTCTTTAGCTTGTTTCTTAGTACCTACAAATAGAACCTTACCATTATTTTCACATGCTTTAAGAAGTTCTTCGTAAGCTTCTTCTATTTTTTCAACAGTTTTTTGTAAATCGATAATATGAATTTCATCTCTTGTAGTAAAGATGTATTCCTTCATTTTAGGATTCCATCTTTTAGCTTGATGTCCAAAATGAGCACCTGCTTCTAATAAATAACTTTTTGCTATTACTGTCATAATTTTCTCTCCTTTCGTTTTTTTCTTCTGTATATCTTTTACATTAGTATTCACTCTTTCAAGCACTAGAATACTAAATCAATATACATGTCTTTTTTCTTAAAGCCAATTTATTTTAGCATAATTTTGCCGAAAATAAAAGAGTTTTTTTAAAAACTCCTATAAACAACTTAAATCAAAGCCTGCTATTCTACCAATTACTCTAATTAACGTTGGAAAAAGTCCAATTACAACTAATATAATTAGTATCATAATTAGCTTTTTATTTGCTTTTTTTAGTGCTGATGCATCATCAGATACAATAGCAGGAATATATGATAACATTCCAGTAATAATCGCTATTATAGCACCTGCTATTCTAATGACCGCAATAAATAGTTTTAATATTTTAACTAAATTTGGCCCTAAAATATCAGCACAAGTCATACTTTCTGAAGCAATATCTAAAGTTGTAGAATTTAATTCAGTAGCATTAACCTTATATATAATAAAAAAACATATAAATATAAATAATATTTTAAATATTTTTTTCATACTTTCTCCCTTTTTTTATCGTAAATGATATTTTAACATATATATTTTAAAAATCAATACTTTACAAAATTAAAATATTAAATGGAAAATTATTCATAAATATAGTATAATTATATAAGGTGATTTTATGAACAAGTCCTCTTATGGAAATAGAGGTATGTTTTTAGAAAATATTATTAATGATTCTAATACTTATTACAATAGTATAGACAGATGCTTAATATTTAAAAAACCTACTCCTATTAAAGTACTTAATGTATCTTACCCAAGTAATAAATCACATCTAATTGATAAAGCTGTATATTCTAGTATATCTACACTTGATTATAATGGTATATATAGAGAAAAATATATTGAATTTGATGCTAAAGAATGTCATAGTAAGACATCCTTTCCCCTATCAAATATAAAAGAGCATCAATTAGAACATATTAAAAAAGTTATATTACAAAAAGGCATTGCTTTTTTGATAATATTTATAAATAATGAGTTTTATTTATTAAAAGGTGAAGATCTTATAGATTTCATAAAAAATAATGATAGAAAATCAATAGAATACACTTATATTAAAGAAAATGGTTATAAGATAAATGAAAGTTATACACCAAGACTTAAATATTTAGATGCTGTTGATGAAGCTTATTTTTAAGGAGATATTATGTCAGGAAAGATTAATTTTAAAAAATTGGTTAAAAAGAAAGAAAAAGAAGATTTAGAAAAGAAAGAAAAATTATTAATTAAAAAAGAAAAAAAGGAAAAGATTAAAAAACCAAAAAAGCATAGAAGAAGATTTAGATTCTTTTATTGGTTATTAGTATTATTTGTATTCTTTTGCCTTATGTGTTTTGTAGCAGGAGTTGGATTTTGTTACTATATAGTTAAAAGTGCTCCAGAGTTTGATGTAGACAAGATGTTTGAGAAAGAAGCAACAAGACTATATGATTCAAGTGGAACTTTATTTGCTACTCTTGGAACTGAACAAAGACAAAAAATTACTTATGATGAAATTCCAGAAGTATTAATTGATGCAATAATAGCAACAGAAGATTCAAGATTCTTCCAACACAAAGGATTTGATGCGCCAAGATTCTTAAAAGCTTCTATTAGCCAAGTTATGGGTAATGGTGGTGGTGGTGCCTCTACTCTAACAATGCAACTTTCAAAATTAGCATTTACTTCAACTGAAGCAAGTGGTATTGAAGGTATCATAAGAAAGTTTACAGATATTTATATGTCAGTATTCAAAATGGAAAAATACTTCACTAAAGAAGAAATTATTGAATACTACGTTAATACTCCATGTTTAGGTGGAAGTATATATGGTGTTAAACAAGCTGCTGAATATTATTTTGGTAAAGATATTGGAGATTTAAACTTAGTAGAAGCTGCTCAAATCGCAGGAATGTTTCAATCACCAAATGGATATAACCCATATAATAATCCAAATGATGCTAATGAAAGAAAAAATACAGTTCTTTACTTAATGAAAAGACATGGTTATATTACTGATGCTGAGTATGAAGCTGGTAAAGCTGTAGAAATAAAAGATTTATTAGTTGAAGGTGGTAATAACATTAAAAATGAATATCAAGGATTTATTGATACAGTTGTTCAAGAAATAATTGATAGAACTGGTAATAACCCATATGATGTTCCAATGGATGTTTATACTACTATGGTTACTAAGAAACAAGATGTTATAAATAATTTCTATAAAACATATAAATTTAAATATGCACAAATTGAAGTTGGTATTGGTGTTATAAATAATAAAACTGGTGCTATTATGGCTGTTGGTGCTGGTAGAGATAAATCAAAAGCAATGACACTTAATGTAGCAACATTTGATGGACAAACAAAACGTATGCCAGGTTCAACAATTAAACCTATATTAGACTATGGTCCTGCATTTGAATATGCAAATATGAGTACATATGGACCATTCATAGATGAAAAAACAAAATATGGTTCTGGATATATGAGAAACTTTGGTGGATCTTATTCAGGATTTAAATCAATGAGAGATTGCTTAAGAAGATCAATTAATACATGTGCTTTACAAGCATTTAGATTAACATCTAATGAGCAAAAGATGGAATTTGCAACTGGACTTGGATTGGACTTTGGAGATATGACATATTTACCAGATTCATATGCAATTGGTGCTGTTAACTTAGTATCACCTGTTACATTAGCTGCTGCCTATGCTGCATTTGGAAATGGCGGATATTATACTGAACCACATTCATTTACAAAATTAATATATAGAGAAACTGAAGAAGAATATGCTCTTAACTTAGAAAAGAAAAGAGTTATGAAACCTCAAACAGCTTATTTAATTACTAATGTACTTATTGGAGCAACTTCAGGTCAAACTCATGTATCTGGTACTCAAATAGCTACTAAGACTGGTACTACTTCATATGATTCTAAATTACTTAAGAAATATGGACTTACTAGTAGTGTTATTCCAGATTCATGGACATCAAGTTATAGTCCAGATTATGCTGTAGCTATATGGTATGGTTATGTAAATGGACTTAATGATGAAACTGTTAAAAAGAAATTATATTTAAAGAATGGTCATGCAAGTTCTGAAAGACTTAAAATACAAGCTGCTGTATGTAATAAGATATATGAAAAGAACTCTACATTTAAGAGTCCTGGTGGTATATCTGCTGCTAAAGTTGAATTAGAAACTATACCAGCACAATCACCTAGTAGTCATACACCAAGTAATTTAGTTGGATCATTCCTATTCATTTCAGGAACTGAGCCAAGTGAAACATCTATTAGATTTGAAACATTATCAAATCCAACATCTGGAACATATAATATTGGAAATGGTAGTATTAGCGTATCTTGGACTTCTCCAGGAACACCTAGTGCAATTGATCCAGTATACTTAAAAAATTACTTTGATACTAATTATGGTGAATGGGCAGAACAATATTACAATAAACGTTTAAAATATAATACAAATAATATTGGAGATTTTGGTTTTGATATTTATTTAACTCAAGGGGAATCATCTACTTATGTAGGATGGACTGATAGTACATCATATACAATAGATACAACTAAATATAGTGGACTATATGATGGGGTTATTATTAAGAGTGCTTATTCTAAATTTAAAGATAATGCATCAACTGGTTATAAATTAGTATTTAAATATCCTGAAAGTGATACATATAGTTCTAGTGACTTTGATGTTTCAATGTCAGGATTAAATCAATCATTAACTGTTGGTTCTAAATATAGTACATTAACTAAGAGTGCTGTTACTAATATAACACTTAAAAATGTTGGTGATATCACTTCTAGTATAACTGCTTTAACTGTAGATACAACTGGTATTTCTAAAGAAGGTGGAAGTTCTAATGTTGCTGAAGGAGATGTAACATCTAGTGCTGGAACGTATAAAGTTAACTATAGTGTATCATTTGTATATAATGGAAAATCAATAACAAAATCATTTACTCAAACAGTAACTGTTCAATAAAAAATCTAGGATTTAATTCCTAGATTTTTTTACATATACTTTTTAATTTACAATTTTCACATTTAGGATTCTTACTAGTGCAATAATATCTACCAAATAATACAAATTGACTATTTACTCTATTCCAATCTTTTTTATCAAAATATTTTTTTAATTTCTTTTCAGTTTTTAATACATCATCTTTCTTAGTAGTAATACCAAGTCTTTTAGAAACTCTATATACATGAGTATCTACAGCAAAAGAAGGTTCATCAAATAAATTAGCTAGTACTACACTAGCAGTCTTTCTACCCACTCCTGGTAAACTTTCTAAATATTCTCTATCATTTGGTACATAACCTTTTTCATATAATTTAGATACAATTTGTTTAAAATTATTTGATTTTGTTTTATATAAACCAATTCTCTTAATATATGAAGATATTTCTTCTATACTAAGAGAATTTAATTTTTCTAAACTATCATATTTACTATATAAATCTTTAGTAGCTATATTAACTGACTTATCTGTTGTTTGAGCTGATAACATAACTGATAATACTAATTCATAATCTTTAGAATAATTTAACTCACATTTAGGATTTTCAAATAGTTCATTAAGATAATTCTCTATTAATTCTTTATTCATTATCATCTAACCAATCATAATCAAATAATTCATCATTTGAATTATCCTCTTTAACACGTGTTTTAGTGCCATTTTTTGACCAATCATAGATAATCTTATCAATATACTTAAAATTCCTAACACCGTTTAAAATAGCTTCTTTTAATGCCTTTTTAATTGTCTTTTCATCAACACCCCTATCAAGCCAATTATTAATCATTTCAAATTCAAAAGAAGATAATGTTCTACCAAGTTCAGTCTCAAATAAAGAATAAATATCATCAGACTTCTTATCATCAGTTTTATTATTCAAAGCAAGTCTATCATATAAAGGATCTAATTTAATCTTTTCAGTAACAACTCCCCCACTACTACTAACATCAAGTTCAATATATTTCTTATTTAATAAACTACTAAAATTATTAACAATATCCTCTTCACTTAAACCAATCTTGTTTTTAATATCTTCAGTATCTAATAAAGGAGATACATTTATAAAATATAACACAAGTAAAAACTCATTTAGACTAATATCTAAACTACTAATACATCTAATAATATTAGAATTTACTACAAAGTCTTTACTTTTAAATGCATCCCTTAATTCACTCATAAAACCCTCAAAAACTCCTCAATATCATCTTTATTATTTCTAAGTTTACCTTCCATGATATTTCTTTCAATTAATTTATAAACCTTTTTAAAGTTTCTTACATTTACATATCTTAACATTATATCTATAGAAATATCAATATCAAATAAACTATGCATAGTATCCATTTCTTTTAATGCTCTTAATTTATCACTTAAACCTAATATATAAGCAGCATTTAATAATACTTCATCAGTATATATTTTAATATCATCTATTCCTATATCACCTTTAGTAACTAATCTATTAATATTATTAATTATTCTTTTTTCTCTCTTAGATATTGGTAATGTAGTCTCAATTTGTGCCCATATACCATATTTATTATATACATCTCTTATTGTAGAAAAAGATATACCTAAATATTTAGATAAATTATATCTATTACATAAATAGAAAAATTTATTATAACAACTACTATCAAATATTCTATCAAGTTCTCTTTTCTTAAAATCATCACTTACTTCATTTAATAAATGAGCATGATTATTTGATATAAAATCCAAAATCTTAGGATCTAAATCAAAATCAAGTACGCAAGATAATCTAATAGCTCTTAATATTCTAGTTTTATCCTCTTGTAATTTTTGATTAGTATCACCTACACACTTAATAATTCTACTATCTAAATCTTTTTTAGCCCCAAGCATATCAACTAAATAACCATCTTTATCTATTGCAAAAGTATTAATAGTAAAATCTCTTCTCATTAAGTCTGTTCCTAAGTTCTTAGCAATTTCTATTTTAGTAGGTTTATTTCTCTTATACTCAAGTTCTTTTCTAAATGTAGTAATAGTATAAGTCATATCATCTTCTGAAATATGATATGCAAAATATTCTTTAAAGGCTACACCTCTTCCTTTAAAGATCTTCATTATCTTATTAATTGGACAGCTTGTAGAAATATCTATATCATTAGATGTAATACCTAATAAATAATCTCTAACATATCCTCCAACTATATAAGCTTCATACCCCTCTTTAACTAATAAATCAATTATCTCTTTCATAAGTTTATTTTATCACAAATTAAAAAGCACTTAAAGTGCTTTTTTATAAAGAAAAAAGAAGTCATTTGACTTCTTATTAATTTAAAGCGTCTTTTAATTTACTTCCAGCTTTAAATCCAGCAACAACTTTTGCAGGAATTTTGATGCTTTCTTTAGTTAATGGATTGATTCCTGTTCTAGCAGCTCTTTTCTTAGCTGTGAAAGTTCCGAATCCAACTAAAGCAACTTTTCCTTCTTTTTTAAGTCCAGCTGTTACACCTTCGATTGCTGCGTCTAATGCTCTTGTAGCATCAGCTTTAGTAAGTCCTGCTTTATTAGCAATGAATTCTACTAATTCTGTTTTACTCATCGTAAATTACCTCCCATTTTCTATTTAGCATCTTTTGCATACGATGCTTACATATTAATTGTAGCATATAGGCCATAAAAAGCAAGGTTTTTTTACGATTTTTTCGTAAATTTATAGTATTTTTCTATATTCTTTAACGCTTTCATGTACATTACAGTATTTGTTATAATACTTCTTCACAACATACATTAACATTACTCTTTTAATTAATTCACTTTGATATAAACCAAATCCATCTTTAAATCCAAGAGGCTTATCATTTTTAAGTTTTTCTTTATCAGGATTTATTTCAATAGCATTAACAAGTATATTATTATGTATTTTATTATTAGGATCAAAAGAAGCTACTTGACCTGTCCACCCTTGATGAGAAAAACTACCTTTACTAAACTCAGGAGGATTATATGTACCACTCCATCCATTTGGATTTTTTAAATAAACTCCAAGATTTCCTTTAGCAGAACCTTCAAATGTTTTTTCACCCAATCTATCTATATGTTGTTTATTTAAATAACCTGGTTTTAATACTCCATCTGCAAACTGCATCAACCCTTCACTATTTGAAAATAATCCAGCATGACCAGTTACTCCACCAAGATTTCTAGATTTAGGATCATGTGGTAATCCTAAATCATTAGCATTTCCACTTATATTAATTATGCCTGGTGTAAATGTAGTATTTTTAATAAATAATGGTTTAAATAAAAATTCACTCATTATTTCATCAAATTTCATATCTTTATTTAAATATTTAGAAACTACTTTTTCAATAGTATTAGCTATTATCATAGCACCAAAATCAGTATATTTATTTTTAGTTCTATCATTTGAAATAAGATATGCTGTTTTAAATCTGGCAAGTGCTTCTTCATAAGACTCAGCAGTTGCTACATTTCCATCAGTTCTTATTTCTCCATGTAATCTAATTAAATCATTTAAAGTAAAATCTTCAAAGTTTGGAAAGTCAGAATTAATATCAGATACTTTAGTATTTAAATCTAATATACCTAATTCTTCTAATTTAAAGCAAAGAACTAATGTATATACTTTAGTAATAGATGCTAAATCAAATAAAGTATTATAATCAACAGGATCACTACCATTTCTTTTAGTTGTTCCTCCAACTAAATTAAATTTATAATTACCACCATTTTCATAGTCAGGTAAATATATTCCTGTAGATATACCTGTTATTAAAGGAGTATCAAACTCATTTTTCTTTTCTAAAAACATTCTAGTTAATACTTCTATATCATCAGCAATACCTTTAAAAACATCTTTAAGATCTAAATCTTTTTTAATTTCTTCAATGCTTTTATCTTTTAATTCTTTAATATATGAAATATTACTACCAGTATCTAATAAATTATTTAGTATTTCATCGATTCTGTCTTCCATATTATCCCCTCTAAACCAGTTAGATTGTAACATAAAAAGAATAGAAACTCAATTTCTATTCTTTACAATCAGGACAGAATGTATCTCCATTCTTTTCTACGATTAACCCACCACAGTTTTCACATATTTCCCCAGTAGGTTTATCCCATAATGCATATTTACATTTTGGATAATTATTACATCCATAGAATATCTTACCTTTTTTAGTTTTCTTTTCAATTATTTTATGTCCACATTTTGGACAATCACATATTTCAGTAACTGGCTTTTCTTCTTTTTGAACATATTTACAATTAGGATAATTTGAACATGCTACAAACTTTCCAAATCTACCTGTTCTAAATACTAAAGGACTACCACATTCTGGACAAGTATCTCCAGTTTCTTCAGGAGCACTCTTCTCTACTTCTTTAAGGGCTTTATCATACATAGGCTTAAATAATGTCCAAAAATTACCAAGCGTTTCATACCAAACTGATTTACCTTCTGCGATTACATCTAAATCTTCTTCCATATTAGATGTATATTTAACATTAATAATTGAAGAAAAACTTTGTTGTAATTTATCATTTACTTCAAATCCTATTTCAGTAGGAATAAACTTTTTATCTTTAACAACAACATTTTCTTCTTTTAACTTTTCAATAATAGTTGCATATGTACTAGGTCTACCTATTCCATATTTTTCCATTTCTTTAATTAAAGATGCTTCAGTAAATCTAGGTTTTGGTTCAGTAAAGTGTTGTATTGCTTTTACTCCAGAACAAACTATTACTTTAGATTTATAATTAGCAAAATCAGGTAATATTACATCTTTAATCTCTTTATAATCTTTATATACTTTTAAATAACCATCAAATAAATATACTTGACCAGTTGCTTTAAATAAATATCCATTATTTTCTAAATCAACTGTTGTTGCATTAATAACTGCATCTGCCATTAAACTAGCTAGTGTTCTTGCATATATCAAACTATATAATTTAAATTGATCAGGAGTTAAATATTTTTTTACTGACTCAGGAGTTCTATAAATGCTAGTTGGTCTAATAGCTTCGTGAGCATCTTGAACATTATCTTTCTTCTTAACTACTTTAGTATACCCAACATATTCTTTTCCATAATTATCAGCAATATATTTCTTAGTATCACTAACAAATACATCAGAAAGTCTTATAGAGTCTGTTCTCATATATGAAATTAAACCAACTCTATCACTACCCATATCAACACCTTCATAAAGTGTTTGTGCTACACTCATAGTCTTCTTAGCAGGAAATCCTAATCTATTAGATGCCATTTGTGTCATAGTACTTGTAGTAAAAGGAAGTTCACTAGGTTGTTTCTTCTCTTTTGTTTCTACATTATCAATATTATAAGCATTAGACAATTTACTAATTATTTCATCTGCTTCAACTTTTGATTTAATTTCAATATCTTTTCCTTGATATTTTTTTAGTTCTGCTTTAAATTCTTTAAAATCTGCTTCAATTGTATAATATTCTTCAGGAATAAATGCTTCTATTTCACGTTCTCTATCAACTATTAATTTTAAAGCAACGCTTTGTACTCTACCAGCATGTTTACCTTTAGTCTTATACATAACAAACTTAGATAATAAAAAACCAATAATTCTATCTAAAATACGTCTAGTTTCTTGTGATCTAACTAAATCATCATCTATCTTTCTTAAATGAGTAAATGCTTCTTTAATAGCACTTTCAGTTATTTCATTAAAAACTACTCTATCATAATCACTGTCTTTAAGACCCAACACTTCTTTTAAGTGCCAACTAATAGCTTCTCCCTCTCGGTCAGGGTCTGTTGCTAGTATTACATGATTAGCACTCTTACACTCTTTTTTTAAATCATTAACTAATTTTGTTTTACTTTGTTTGCCCTTACCACTAATAATTTCATAGTTTGGCTTAAAATTATTTTCAAGATCCACTCCCAAACCATATTTACCAGTAGTTGTTAAATCTCTAATATGTCCCATTGAAGATAATACTTTATATCCACTACCTAAATATTTCTCAATAGTATGACTTTTACTAGGGCTTTCTACTATAACTAAATTTTTCATATTATTCTCTTTCTTCATAAAATTAATATTATATTTATTAAAAATCTTTGTCAAGGTTATTTTTTTTAGTTTTACAATTATAATATATAAATATATTATAAAAAAATTAGTACCAAAAAGGTACCAATTTTACATCCATACACCATAGTATATAGCAAGCATTCCAAGGGCAAATCCAATAATTAAAAATCCTTTTACTATATCAGTTTCTTTAAAACCTAATTTTTCAAAGTGATGATGAATTGGTGCCATCAAGAATACTTTCTTATGAAATTTTTTAATAGCAGTTAATTGAATAATTGAAGATAAAGCTTCCATTACAAATACTCCACCAACAACAGCAAGCGATAATTCGTGTTTAGTTAAAATTGCTACTGCTGCTAAAGTTGCTCCTAATGCTAAAGATCCAGTATCACCCATAAATACTTTAGCAGGATGAGTATTATATACTAAGAATCCTAAAATACTACCAGAAAGTACAAAACAGAAAATAGCTATTTCTTCATTTCCACTAATCCAAGTAGTACCCCAAGAAATAATTCCAAAACTTAAAAATGCTATTAATGATAAACCACCAGCTAAACCATCAAGCCCATCAGTTAAATTAACGGCATTAGAACTACCAACTAATAAGAATAAGATAAATAAACCATATATCCATCCTAAATTAATATTTATTCCTAAAGAAGTAATAGTTAAATTAGCATCTCCTCCACCTCTCATATATATATAGAAGAACATAAGTGCTATTAAAACTTGAGCAAATAATTTAGTTGGTATTGATAAACCATCATTATTTCTAGCTCTAACTTTCAAATAATCATCTACAAATCCAAGTATTGCATATGATACAAATACAAATACTATTATTAATAAGTTATAACTAATATTAATACTTCCCCTAAAATATAAAACTAACATAGTAATAATAGTAGGAATAATAAATATTAATCCACCAATAGTAGGTGTCCCATTTTTAGATGCATGTGCAAATGCAGTAAAACTACTAATACTTTGCTTGCAATTTAATCTTTTTAATACAGGAATTAAAAACCATCCAATTATAACTGCAGCAAAAAATGCAAGCATTAAACCTAATATACTTTTAGCAAGTATTAACATAAGTATCCACCTCTTCAATATAATTATACTTTAAATAATAATTTTTTTAATAAAAAACAATTTAATTTATGTAAAGAACATGTATTAAATAGATAATATAAAACTTTCTAATACTTCTTTCTTATCATAGCCTTGTATCTTAATTTTTTCATCTAATACACTTATTCTATATAACATATCTGCTATTTCTTCTTCTTTATATTTATCTACAAAAGGAAGTAATTTTTGAATAACATATTCATTTACTCCTAATAATCTGGCAATCTCTTTATAATTCTTTTCTTTAAACCAATATTTAGTTTGAAATAATAATCTAAATTGCTTTGCCATACCATCTATTAATACAGTTTCATCAGTATTAGAAGATAATATTTCATATGATTCTAAAGCACCAACTATATTTTTACTAAGTATTTTTTCATTAAAAGCAAATATTTCCTTTTCATTACTCTTAAATATAACTTTTTCTATATCATCATTACTAACTATACTATGTTTTCCTTTATATAATATTAATTTATTAGATTCATTTATAGAGACATCTACATTATTATCACATAAAAACATAATTCTAGATATTTGATCATATGTAATATTAATATCTAAACTATTAAACATATCTTCTAAATATGAATGAAGTGATCTATAATCCATCTTTTCACATATAGTAACACTACACTTCTCTTTTAATAATTTAGTTAATTTTTTTCTTTCATCTAATGAATCATCTATACATTTAAGTATAATTACATTTTCAGACATATTATCAATATATTTCATAAAACTTGATTCTTCATTAGAATCTAATTTTTTAAATGAAAAAGAAGATACAATAACTAATTTCTTTTCGTTAAATAAATCTACATAATTAACTTCATTTAATATATCCATAAAATCTATATCAGCAAAGTCATATTTAATAATATTATTTATTTTTAAACTAGAAATTAATTTTTCTATCTTACTATTTAAAATATTAATATCTTTTCCTAAAAATACATATATCATATTTATCCTTTTA
>CAMMYS010000023.1 GCA_946528555.1 uncultured Mycoplasmatota bacterium | reverse complement strand
GTTAAAAGCCAATGGTATGATGGAATACTCAGACTGGGAAAAAGGATGGCAAGACATAAAGGCTGCTGGAAAAGCACTGGTTAGTGAAGGCTCAGATGTATTAGGAGCAATTAAAGATGGCGATTGGAAAGGTGCATGGCAAGAGTTTACTGAATTTAATACACAATTAGCAGCCACAGGAGCAGTAGTAACAGAATCAACTGTAAGTGGAGTATTGAAAATAGGTGAATATATTAACGATGGTGCACATATTTTATTAACAACTGCAGCAACACCAACAACATATTTAATAGATAAAGTTGCAGGAACAGATATAACAGGACAAATGTGGGATGCAACAATGGATGATGTTGCTAGAGACAAGGTAGGAGAAGCAAGAGAATGGTTCTATGAAGGAACACCAATAGGACAATATATAAATGAACAAAGTACATTGAAATGGGATAGTGATGGCTCTAAAGCTTTATTAAAAGTTGGAACTAAAGCAGGAGAAATTGTAATAGCAGCTGGTGTAACAGTTGCAACAGGAGGAGCAGGAGCTCCATTAGTAGCAGCAGGACTTGGTTTCTTAGAAGGAACAGGAGAAGAAGCTGAAAGAAGATTTAATTTAACAGATGAAAATGGAAATTATACAAATAGAAGTGCAAAAGATGTAGCTTTATCATACTTAAAAGGTGTAGGTAAAGGTGCAGAATGGTATATGTATGGTGATGTTGCAAATAACCTATTAAATAAAGGTGTTCAAGCAGCAGCAGAAGGTGTATTTACTGGAAATAATGCAAAAGATGCATTAATTAATATGGCTAAAAAAGCAGATGTGTATGTAGATGTAGCATCTTCATTAGCAAATGCAACATCAACAAGATTAACAACAGGAAAATGGAATTGGGGAGAATTAGGTTTAGATTTAGGTCTTTCATTACTTGGCAATTATGGAGGAGAATATTTAACAGCAGTATCAAATAATAGAGCTCTTAGAGAGGCTGCTATGAATGAAACAGGCGAGACATTCTTCGATAGTATTTTTGGCAGAAATAAAGGGCCTGGACCAACACCAAAAATTCCAACTCCAAAACTTGCAAAACCTGTGGTAGGACCAACACCACCAATAACATATTTTTCACAAGGATTAGATCCATCTCAAAGACAACTAGCTGAAGGAGTTGATAATTTTTATCAACAAACTATTATGGATGGTTATCATAGAGAATTTGATGGATTCCTTTCACCAGATCAAATTGAAGGTGTAAGATATGCAAACTCATATGAAACTGATTTTGATTTTCAAAACTTTAGAGGTAGTGATGGTGCAATTCACCCTATGAATGGTTCTGGAGGATTTAATGAAGGTTATAATGGTAGATCTCACATCAATATGGATTTACCAGGATATGCCCCACCTAATGTTTATGAAAGAAATCGTATTTTACTCGCTAATACATCTCACGAGAATATTCATGGATTAGCTAGAGGCTCAAACGGTCAATATGGAATTAAACAATATGTTCCTAATCCAGCAACAGGTGGTTGGATACCTAAAAACACAGGTCTTAATGAAGCAATGACAGAATATTTAAATGAAAGAGTAGCAAAAGCTGGAGGATATTATCCAAATCAATTATATTGTGGTTATCAACCAGCAATTAACGAAATGAGACCACTTATAGATACAGGAATTATAACTCCAAATGAAATTAAACAAATGTACTTGGTAGACCATAGTCCACAAGCATTAGTTGATAAGATTGATAATTTACTTGGACCAGGCCATGGAAGAAGTTTTGTAGATTTGTTTGATTATGCAACTAGTGGCTCATCAGCGCAAAGACAGCAAGGTTTGGATGCAATTAATCAATATGTAGCAGAATTGATTAGAAGAACACCATAATGAAAGGATAGATAAATATGAATGAAGAATATATAAAAAATATAATAGATAGAGTTTATTCTGAAATGATAAACTTGGTACTTGAAGGCTTTGAAGAAAGTGAAGTAGATCAAATTAAAAAACTGTATTATGACTTTCTTGTTAAAAAATATACTGAGATAATTAAAAGAGATAGTAATTCAGAAAGAAATATTAAAGTTATGTCAGTAATGGAAAAGAGTTACTGGAGTGATAAATCTAAAGACTATAAATTATCTATCTTAATTAAAGATGAATTCTTAAATCAATTATGTGATTTAAGCATGTTAGCGTATAAACGTGCTGTTGAAAGAAAAGGTTCAGATAAACTAACAGTAACAAGAGAAGAAGCAGAACAAAGTATTAATAAAATGAATGAATTATTTAAAAAAGTACAACCATTTAATAATGCTATTGGATATTCTTATTTATCTGAAGGAATAGAAGATTTTAACTATGCATGCGGAAATAGCGAAGAACATAGTTTAAGAGTTGGTAGAACATTATAATGAATATTAATTCTATACAATATGAAATTGTTGATGAATATAATTCTATTAATAACTATAAATTATTAAAGAAAGATAATAATTATTATTTTTTAAAAACAGTTATTAGCAATGATGAAGATTATAAAGAATCATTAAATAATGAAATAAATTTTTTAAAAACTTTTAAAATAGATTTTATTCCTGAAATAGTAGAGTATAAAAAAGATGAATATATTTTATATGAATTTATTGAAGGAAAACCATTAAGTAGTTTTAATAAAATGGATTTAATTGATTCTTTAAAAATAATATCTAAGTTATCTAGTATTTTAAATAATATTCATTCTTTAGGATATATTCATGGTGATATAAATAAGAATAATATTATTTATAATAATGAAGAAGTTTATTTAATTGATTTTGGTTCCGCTATGAAATTTGGTGATGAACCAAAGTTTGGTTATTATGACAGTTCTTCTCCTGAATTTATTTCAAAAGGTTACATTGATGACAAAAGTGATATTTATTCAGTTGGAGTATTGTTATATGAATTAATAACTAATGATAAACCTTTTAAATCAGAAAATCTTAAAGAAAGAAAAATTCCAAATATAGATAATGATAAAATTAATTATATAATTCAAAAATCTACTAATTATTATAAAGATTTAAGATATCAAAATATTATTGAATTAAAAAATGATATAGATGATATTTTAGATAGTATGTAAATAAATACTAGTACAAACTAGTATTTTTTTATGAATTATGTTATAATTTATAAAGCATTTGAACTTTTTATGAACGGGAGATGAATTTATGGCAAAAATAAAGATAATGAGTTTAGGTGGTTTAAACGAAAATGGTAAAAATTTATATACAGTTAGTATTAATGATAAAATACTTATTTTTGATTGTGGAATAAAATATGCTCCAGATAAAATGTATGGTGTTGATTATGTAATACCTGATTTTAATTATTTAGTAGAAAATAAAGATAAAATATTAGGTGTATTTATAACACACCCTCATTTTGAAAATGTAGGAGCTTTAACAGATTTAATTAGTTTAATACCTAATTTAAAAGTATATGCATCTAAATTTACTAGTAGAATTATTGAATATGAATGTAGTGAAGAAAATGTTGAAATTAAGAATTTAATAACAATTCTTCCACATAGAAAAATTGATTTTAAAGAATTTAGTGTATTTCCATTTAATGTAACACATAGTTGTCCTGAAACATTTGGTTATGCTATTAACACTGAAGATGGAGCTATTATATATATGACAGATTTTATAGTTGATTCAACTATGAATGGTCAATATGATATGGATATTGGTAAACTAGCTTATATAGGTAAACAAGGTGTTTTATGTTTAATGGCTGAAAGTTTATTCTCAGAGAAAAAAGGATTTACTAGTCCTTATCATAAATTAGAAAACTTCTTTAAAAAAGTAATTGATAGAAACAAAGGAAGAATAATATTTAGTGTACTTCCATTACATATATATACTGTTCAAGAAATATTTAATGCTTTATCAGAAAAAAATAGAAAAGTAGTTATTATGGGTAAAGAATTACATTCTATAGTAAATATATGCATTAAACATGGATATTTAAATATTAAGGAAGAATTACTTGGAAATTTAACAGATCTTAAAAATGAAAATACAGTAATATTAGTAAGTAATGATAGAGAAAGTCCTTATGCTAATATTAGTAGATTAATAAATAATAGAGATAAGTTTATAACATTAGAAAAAACAGATACTATTTGTTTTGCAGAACCAAGTTATGATGCATATGAAAAAATAATTGTTAAGTTAATGAATGAACTTGCAGTACTTGGCGTTAATATAGAAACAATTCCAAAAGAGAATAGTGTTAGATATCATGCTAGTAGTGAAGACTTAATGTTAATGTTAAAATTATTTAATCCAAAATATTATATGCCTATTAAAGGCGAATATCGTTATCAAGTAGGAAATGCATCATTAGCAGAAAAGATTGGTATGCCAAAAGAGAATATATTACTTAAAGAAAATGGTAGTGTAGTTGAATTTGATAATGGTGAATATAAAGATAATTTTGAAAAAATTTTTGTTGATGATATTTTAATAGATGGTAAATCTAGTGAAGATGTTGGTGAACTAGTTCTTAAAGATAGAGAAATGTTAAGTGCTAATGGACTTGTACTTGTGAGTGCAACTCTTAACAAATCATCTAAAGAATTAATAATAGGACCAGAAGTCATGACTAGAGGTTTTGTTTATGATAAAGAAAGTACTGAAATAATAGATGAAATAAAAAATATAAGTTTAGAAACAATAAATAATAATATTCATAATAAATATGCAGATTATACTAAAATAAGAAATGAAATGAGAGAAAAGATTAGTGCATATCTTTATAAAGAAACTAAATGTAAACCAGTTATTTTAACTGTTATTCAAGAAGTGGAGGAATAGAAATGATTTATTTAGATTATAGTGCAACAACACCTGTTGATGAAAGAGTATTAGATTCATATTGTAAAACTACAAGAGAATATATAGGAAATGCAAATTCAATGCATACTTTAGGTGTTAAATCAAAAGAACTATGGTTACAAGCTACTAATCAAATAGCAGATATTCTTGGTATTAGTCCAAAAGAATTAATATTTACTAGTGGGGCTAGTGAAAGTAATGCTACTGCTATTAAAGGTGTTGCATATAAATATAAAAATAGAGGTAAACATATTATTACTTCTAAATTAGAACATAAAAGTATTTTAGAAACTATGGGATTTTTATCTAATGAAGGATATGAAGTAGATTTTGTTGATTTAGATAGTAATGGTCAAATAGATTTAAAGAGTTTAGAAAAATTAATTAGAAAAGATACTATTCTTGTAAGTATTTGTGCAGTTAACTCAGAAACTGGTTTTAGACAACCACTAAAAGAAATTAGTAAAATAGTTAAAAAGAAAAATAGTAATACTATATTCCATAGTGATTTAACTCAAGCTTTAGGTAAAATGAGATTTGATTTAAATGATATGGATTTAGCATCTTTTTCAAGCCACAAAATATATGCTCCTAAAGGATGTGGAATATTATATAAAAAGAAAGATATTAATATAGATACATTAATATATGGTACAACAGCTAATTGTCCTTTTAGAGGAGGTACTCCTGCATTACCACTTGTAGTTGCTTTTGCTAAAGCAATCAGATTAATGTATGAAGATTTAGATAAGAAAATTGATCATGTTCAAAAGTTAAAAGATAAATTAGTTAAAGGATTAGAAAAATTCCCAATACAAATTAATTCTAATGAATTATGTGTTCCACATATAGTTAATTTTAGCTTATTAGAAATTAAATCAGAAACTTTCTTACATGCTCTTGAAAAATATGAAGTATATGTTTCAACAACAACTGCATGTTCAAGTGGAAGTGAAAGTGTTGCTCTTGCAAGTTTATCTCATGGAGATAAAAGAGTATCAACAACATCTATAAGAGTTAGTTTATCTCACTTAACAACTGAAAAAGAAATAGATGAATTTTTAAAAATATTTGAAAAATGTTGGAATGAGTTATTATTAAAATGAAAAAAGTTATATTAATAAAATATGGAGAATTAACTACTAAAAAAGATAATAGAAATTATTTCATTAGATTATTAAAAAGAAATATTTTCGATAAATTATCTTCTTTTAGTTTTGATATAGAAGAAGATTATTATAGAATGTTTGTTTATCCTAAAGAAGAAGACATAGATAAAATTGTTGATGTGTTAAAAGATATATTTGGTATACATGGTATAGTAATTGCTCAAATGAGTGAAGATACATCTCTTGATAATATTAAGAATATTGCTCTTGATTTAATGAAAGATAAAGATATTAAAACATTTAAAGTTGAAACAAATAGAAGTAATAAAAGTTATCCAATTAAATCAATGGATGTTAGTGCTAAAGTAGGTGCCCATATTCTTAGAAATACGTCTTTTAAAGTAGATGTTCATAATCCAGATTTATATTTATATATAGAAATTAGAAATAATGCAGTTTATTTATATAATGAAACTATTCCAGGAAGTGGTGGATACCCAGTTAGTGCTCTTGGTAGAGGACTATTAATGTTAAGTGGTGGTATTGACTCTCCAGTAGCAGGATATCAAATAATTAAAAGAGGTGTAGAATTACATTATATTTATTTTGAAAGTAGACCTCATACAAGTATAGAAGCTAGAAATAAAGTAATATCACTTGCTAGAAAATTAGAAAGATATAATTCGAATGGTAAATTATATGTAGTTAATTTTACTAAAATACAAGAAACTATATATAAGAATTTAGATACAGATTATTTAATAACATTTATGAGAAGAATGATGTATCAAATAGCCGAAAAAGTTGCTAAAAGACATAAATGCTTAGCTATAGTAAATGGTGAGAGTGTAGGACAAGTAGCAAGTCAAACATTAAATAGTATGATTTGTGTTAATGAAGTAACAAATTATCCAATATTAAGACCATTATGTTCTTTTGATAAATTAGAAATAATAGATATAGCTAAAAAGATAGATACATATGATATATCAATTCTTCCATATGAGGATTGTTGTACTGTTTTCGTACCAAGACATCCTGTTATTAATCCAAATTTAAAGCATATTTATGAGGAAGAATCTAAGTTTGATTTTGCACCTTTAATAAAGGAAGCTATTGATAATATCGAGATATTAGATTTAAAAGAAACAAAAAGTGATTTATTATAAAAAAAATACTTTTATTTAAAGTATTTTTTTTATATAATTAAAATATAGGAGATGATATTAATAATGAAAAAGAAAATCGTTTTAATTCTTTTAGTGTTATTATGTATACCATTATTAGTTAATGCTAGTAGTTATAGTAGTGCTACTGGTACAGCTGGAAGATATATTAATAATTTTTTAAATCCAGAAAGATATTTAAAGACAAATAGTGGTAATTTAATAACAAAAAATGAGGTTGAAAAAACAATTGTAAAAGAAAATGTAACAGCTTCATCTTATATGTATGATGGAACAAAGTTCTGGGCTCAAGAACAATATGTTATTGGTGAAGAAATAGAAAAAGGTACTGATGCTAAAACAAAAGTAACAGAACTAGTTTTACATGATACAAAAGTTAAAGGAACAGGAAAGTTTACTGATCCTTGGATATTTGTAGATTCATATAGAGTAACTGTAAAAAGTAATGGCAATGGTATGATTGCCAAAACAAATAATGGTGAGAAAGATGAATCACAAACAATAAGCGTTACTCAATTAGGTACTGCAACTGTTTATTTATATCCAAATTCAGGATATAAATATTTAAATAACAATTGTGGTGCTAGTGCAAGAATTGTTGGTAATTCTTTAATAATTGATAGTGTTGAAAAAGACATAGTTTGTTATGTAACATTTGATGAAGAAAGATATTCAAAATCACTTGAGACACCATGTTTTGATGTAACAACAAAAAAATATGGTAAGAGAACTCATTGCTTTGATAATGCAGAACCATATAACTTCTATGTAAGATATGATTTAGGATATTTTAGAGAAAGTGATTTAAAAACAAGATTAGGAATTCTATCACATGTACCATATAGAAGAGGATGGACATTTGATGGATATTATGTTGATGATACTAAGGTATTAATTAGTAGTGATGGTCACTTTGAAACAACATATAAATTATTTGATGATAAAGAACATACTATTTCAGCTAAAGGACATCCAAATAAATATAATGTAACATTTAATAAAGCATATGGTAGTAAAGGAACAGATTCAATTGTTGCAACTTTTGATAATGATATGCCAAATATAACAGTTCCACAAAGACCAGGATATCTATTTGCAGGATATTATACTGGAGAAGATGGAACAGGAACACAATATTACGATAAAAATGGTAATGGAACAGAAACATGGAATGAAGCTAAACACACTACATTATATGCAAAATGGGATCCATGTGCTAAAGGACATTATTGTCCAGGAGATAATATACAAACTGCATGTGCTGCAGGTACATATCAAGATCAAATAGCTCAAACATCTTGTAAGAATTGTGCAGCAGGTACATATCAAAATCAAACAGGACAAACATCTTGTAAGAATTGTGCAGCAGGAACATATCAAAATGAAACAAAACAAGCATCATGTAAGAACTGTGCAGCAGGTACATATCAAGATGCTGTTGGGCAATCATCATGTAAGAATTGTGCAGCCGGAACATATCAAGATGCTGTAGGACAAACTACTTGTAAATGTTGTCCTGCAGGTCAATATCAAAATGACACCGGTCAGTCTTCTTGCAAAAAATGTAGTGTAGGAAAATATCAAAATGCTACATGTAAGACAAGTTGTACAAACTGTCCTGCAAATACATATCAAGATGAAGAAGGAAAGTCATCTTGTAAAAACTGTGGTGCTGGAAAAATGTCTAGCGCAGGTTCAACAAGTGCTAGTCAATGTAAAGGAATTCCAGCAGATGGACCTTCATCAAGTAGTAATACTGGTGGCGGATACTCTGGTGCAAGTGGTGGAGAATTCTTTGTAGCTTATGATGAAGAGGGACATTCAACTGTAATTAGTAAAAATCAGTTACAAGAGTATGCAAATGGAAAAGGTGGTCATACATATGTAATTCAAAAGAATTCTGATGGTGCTATTAGAACTGTTTATTCAGCAAGTGGTAATCCTTATGGATATGGTATAACTGAAGGAAGAGATGATTATAATCTTAAAGGAGGAAGCACAAGCAGTAGTGGAAGAAGTAGTTATGGAGTTAGCTCTGGTGGCTCTAGTGGCGGTAGTAGCGGAAGATCTAGTGGAAGCTCTAGTGGCAGCAGTGGAAGATCCAGTGGAAGCTCTGGTGGCAGCAGCGGAAGATCTAGCGGCGGTAGCAGTGGAAGATCCAGCGGCGGTAGCAGTGGAAGATCCAGCGGCGGTAGCAGTGGAAGATCTAGCGGTGGTAGCAGTGGAAGATCCAGTGGTGGAGGCGGAGGTTGCTTCTTAGCAGGAACTAAAGTCTTAACTAGTACAGGATTTAAAAATATTGAAGATATTAAAGAAAATGAATTAGTTCTTACATATAATATTCATGATAATACAACTGAATATAATAGAGTAATTAAACCATTAGTTCACAATGATGATAAAGAAGATGTATATGAAATAACTGTTAATGGAAAAGTTATTTATGCAACAGCAATTCATGCATTCTATGTTAATAAAAAATTAACACTTGATGAATCAGAAATTGAATTACATGAAGGTCCATTATATAAAGAATTTACTGGTAGAGATTTATCAAGAGTTATGATAAATGATAGTGATAATGATTATATGTGGATGGATGCTAAGAACTTAAAAGTTGGATATCAATTATTACAAAGTGATGGTAGACATTATCCAATTACAAAAATCAAACATTATAAACATAATGGAACAGTATATAACTTAAGTGTAGAAAATAATCATAATTACTTTGTATCAGAAAATGCAATTTTAGTACACAATAGAATAGTTAAATAGCTGTGAGGTAATTATGAGTAAAAAGGCGTTAATAATTATAATAATTATTTTGTCGGTTTTACTTTTCGGAATTGTTATATTTGGTGTTTTAAAAAATACAAATGCTTTCAGTGCTCCCGAAGGAACATTTAAAAAAGAATATTTAATATATGAAAAAAGAAATGCAATTGCAGATTTTGATAAATATAGTAAATATGTTCTTGGAAGGAGTACTGAACAAGAATTATCTTTTAAATCTGAAGAAAAGAATTTTTATGGTAAAGCATATATAGATAGTAATATGAAACTTCACTTTAAAAATGAAAATAGTGGAGAAGATAAAATAGTTTCTGATATAAATTTTATAGATTTATATGTCAAAACTTATGAATATGGAAATGGATCATTTGTATTTGCTATTTCTGAGGATAAAGAATTATATTCTTTTAATATAACATCTGCTGAATTAGATAATAAAATGGTTAAATTTGATATAGATTATAAAGCTGAAAACTTTGTTAACATAGAATTTATATTAGTTGAATATCCATCAAAATGGACAGTATTTGTTCAAACTGATGATGGAAGAATAGTTGATGCTTTTAGTGATATTCCATATGATGAGTATATAAGAGAAATATATAATGATGTATATGTTTTAAAAGATAGAAGTTTATCAACACCATTTGGAGAAACTTTTAAAGATTCTAATAGTAATAACTACAAAATAAAAGGGGCTTTTAAAGTACTAGATGGTAAAGGATTCATTCCTGATAAATCAATAGTTATTTTAACTGAAGATAATAAATTAATTTATATTACTAGTGAATTAGATAAATTATATGAATATAGTCTTAAAGTAGAAAATATTACTGGAGACACATATGATACTTTTGTTGAAATAAATCTAGAAATAAGTTTTGAAAATGGTTATAAAGTAAATCTTGTTGGTGAAACAAGTTCATTTTATCCAATAATTGAAAAGTAATAATTTTATTATTACTTTTTATTTATAAAAAAGTATGTTAAAATTAATATGGTGATAGTATGAAAAAGATACAGACAAGTAGTCCTTTCACATGGATCATGGATGATATTAGTAAAGGTAGATTTGTTAGAACGTATAAAAGAGGTGGTATTAATGGATATAAAAGATATATACCTCTTAAAAAAATATATGATGTTTTAGAAAGATGCAATATTAAACATCCAAGAGTATTAAGAAATAGATTAACTTATATAGATATTGAGTTTATTGAAGGAAGCAATTTACCTGAAAACTTTAAGAAAAGTTTAATGTTAAATTTATTTTGTACGACATTATTTGAACTTGGTACAGTAGATTGTTCTAGTATAATGAAATATATTCCATATAGAGATAATAATGGATATTTAAATGATATTGTTAATAATTTAATTCTTGTATTAGATAGATTAAATAATTATGATATGTTAGGGCAATTAGGATTAAGAAAAGAAAATATTTTAGCATTAAAAAGTATGGAACTAGATAATACTAGACCATTAGCATTAATACATGGAGATTTTAGTCCTGGTAATATTATAATGAGAGGTAATGATTATTATATTATTGATTGGGAACTTGCAACTTATGGTGATATTGCTTATGAAATAGCTATGCATTTAATATTCTTTGAATATGATGATGAACAAAAAACTATTATGTTTGAAAGAATTAGTCAAACATTAAATTTAGATATTAATACTTTAGTAAGAGATGTTAAAGTTTATACTAAATTTGAATTATTAAGAAGAACATTCTTAAAATTAAATAGAGCAATTAATTTAGCTAAGAAGGGTAAACCTTTTGATGATATATTAATCGATGGATATAGATTCTATGAACAATTAAATGGTCCACTTAGCATGGAAGATATGAGAAATCGTTTAAGGGATTTATATAGAGGCTAAGCCTCTTTTTTTAAAGGAGTCAATATGAAAGAAATAAAAATAATAAATGATGATATTACAACATTAAATGTTGATATTATAGTTAATGCAGCTAATGAAAGTTTACTTGGAGGTGGAGGAGTAGATGGACAAATTCATAGAAAAGCAGGTAAAGAATTATTAGAAGAGTGTAGAAAATTAGGTGGTTGTAAAACTGGTAATGCTAAAATGACTGATGCGTATAATTTACCATGTAAAAAAATTATTCATACAGTAGGTCCAGTATATAGAGATGGAAATCATGGAGAAAATGAATTGTTAGAAAGTTGTTATAAAAGAAGTTTAGATTTAGCAGAAGAATATAGAGAAAAGAATAATTTAGATGAAATTACTATAGCATTTCCATGTATTAGTACAGGAGTATATAGATTTCCTAAAGATAAAGCAGCTAGTATAGTAATGAATTTATTAAAAAAATCAAATTATCCAAAAATAACTGCAATAGTTTGTTGTTATGGAATTGAAGATTATGAGATTTATATGTCAAAAAAATAGTCAAAAATATTGTAAAAAAAACATTATTATTATAAAATGATTATAGGAGGTAAGATATGAAAAAATGGTTAGTATATATAGTTGCAGCTTTACTAGTAATTATACCTGTAGTTACATATGCAGTTGAAAAAATTGATTTAGCTAATTATGAAACTATGAACTTAAAGGAAACTTTAGAAAGTGAAAATATGACATTATCATATGATAAATATACTGAAACTGAAGATCAAATTCCTATCTATTTATTTAGAGGAAATGGTTGTGGATATTGTCGTGCATTTTTAACTTTCTTAAATAGTATTACTGAAGAATATGGTAAGTATTTTAAATTAGTTTCTTTTGAAACTTGGTATAATAGTGATAATGCAGACCTATTAGCTGCTATTGGAAGTTTCTTAGATCAAGAACCTGGAGGAGTTCCATACATTGTTATTGGAGACCAAGTATTTGGTGGATATGCTTCAAGTTATGACCAAGGTATTAAAGATGCTATTACTACATTATATAACACTGCTAAAGATCAAAGATATGATGTATTCGAAGCTTATAATGCAAGTTTAGAAGAACAAGCAAGAGCTGAAAGATCAGCAACTTTAAAACCAATTATTTGGAATTTTATATTTGTTACTTTAGCAACAATAATTGTTGTATGTTATATTAATTCTTCAAATAATAAATTATTAGAAGCAATTGAACATAATCAACATAAAGTTGTTGAAAGAGAACATGTAGAACATAAACCAAGTAGAACTAGAAAAAAATAAAAGATATCTCTAAGAGATATTTTTTATTTGACAATTTTTAAACATTTACTATAATATTTTCTGAGGGAAAAATATGATTATAATAAATGAACAAGCTGTGTTAATAATTGAAGATGTTAATGTAGATAATATACCATGTACTCATGCATATATATCATACTATGATGGTAGTCAAGTTGACATTGGATATATAAAAAAGGATGAAGGTAATTTTTTATTTAGCAATAGATATGTATTTAAATGGCCACTTAATAAAGGAGAACCAACATTAACATATGATGTTTTAGAAAGACATGAGATAGTTGATAAAGAACAAAGTAGATTAATTCTTGGAAAATATAAAAAATACAAATAAAAACGCTTTTTTCAAAAGTGTTTTTTTGTTATAATTAATAATAGAGAAATAATATGAAAAAGGTATTTAATTTATTATTAACAATTCTTTTATTAATACCAATACTAGTAAATGCTAGTAGTTTTAATAGTGCTACTGGTATAGCTAGTAGATATATAAATAATTTTTTGAATCCAAATAGATATATTAAAATAAATAGTGGAGATTTAATATCAAAAGAAGAAGTAGAAAGAACTATAGTAAGACCTGGAATGACAGTCTCTTCATATATGTATGATGGAACAAAATTCTGGGCTAAAAATAAATATATCATTGGTGAAGAAATTGAAATGTATGCTGAAGGAGATGTTAAAACAAAAGTAACTGAAATTGTTCTTCATGATACAAAAGTCAAAGGAACAGGTAAATTTACAGATCCTTGGATATTTGTTGATAATTATAAAGTAACAGTATTTACAAGCGCAAATGGTACAATAGATGGTCAACAATCTGTAACTAAAACTGTTGATTCAAATGGAAACATTTCATTTACTATAGAACCAAATTCAGGATATAAGTATCTTAATAATAATTGTGGTGCAACATCAGAAGTGGCTGGAAACATATTAACAATTAAGAATGTGGAAAAAGATATATCGTGTAGTGTAACTTTTGAAGCATCTAAGTATTCAAATACATTACCAGTACCATATAAAGTGGTACATATCAACTTAACGAATAGTGATGTAACATATAGATTTGATAATCCAAGTCCATCACCAAATACTTTCTCCGCAGTATATTTAAATGGATATTATACAGACGATACATTAAAAACAAGAATTGGAAAACTAACAAATATACCAAGTAGAAAAGGATGGACATTTAATGGATATTATGTAAAAAGGTCTAATTATAGTGAGCTAGATGAAATAACATCTACTGATGAGTTGTTAATAAATAATAAAGGATTCTTTGAAACAACATATGGACTATTAAAAGATAATACCACTAAAGAAATAATAGGATTTAGTATAGAACCAAATAAATATAAAATAACATTTAATATAGAAGGTGGAACCGGAGGAACAAGTGAAGTAGAAAATTGGCCATATGAACATGATATGCCTATTATAGATATACCAGGAAGGCCAGGATATGTATTTGATGGATACTACACAGCAACAAATGGTGATGGAGATAAATATTATAATGCAAATGGAAAAGCATCAAGGATATTTAATCCAGATACACCAGGAAATTTAACTTTATATGCAAATTGGAAAGAGTGTGGAAAAGGAAATTATTGTCCAGGAGATAATGTAGCATATTCATGCCCAACTGGATTTGAAGATACGGCAACAACAACATCAACTAAATGTGCAGAATGTAGATATTGGAGTAAGTGTGCTAGAGGAGAATACACATGTATTCCAGGATGTGATCAAACTTGTTATAATCAAAAATATTGTTCATGGTCTGCTTGTACAAATACAGGTTGTACTTGGAATGGAAGTCAATGTGTAACAGCTAGTAATTGTAGTTGTGCAGCGTATTATACAGTTAAATATTGTTATGATACTAATTGCAGTGCATGTCATTCTGGAAGAGATACATGTGAAGCAGATTGGGTATATAACACAACATGTACATCAAATTCAGTTCAATATACTGTTAAATTAGATAAACAAGGTGGTACTGGTGGTATTGATTCATACACAATAAAATATGTAGATGATATTCCAACAGCAAGTACATCAAATACTATAAGTATACCAACAAAAGAAGGATATTATTTTGATGGATATTATACTATGAAAGAAGGAAAAGGCACAAAGATAATTGGTGCATTCTATAAATATTCATCATCATACAGCAATACAAAAACATATACTCATAATGAATTAAATGAATTAATTACTTCTGTAGAAGGTTCAATTATTACAAATGATTTAAAAGAAAAAGCAACATTAAATGGAACAACCTATACATTATATGCAAATTGGATTAAATGCCCTAGAGGTTCAAAATGTCCAGGAAATAATAAATATTATTATTGCGAAAGTGGTACATATCAACCTGAAGAGGGACAAAAAGAATGTATAAATTGTATAGCAAAATCTTATTCTGAAATGAAGGGAAATGGTCCTGCTTCTGATGGTACAACTGAAGAAATGGTTGGATTAACAGAATGTATAGCATGTAATAATGGAAAAACAAATACTTCAAATGGAAGTAGCCTTTGTAATACAAATTGTTCAAATAATGCAAATGTTAAGGAATGGGAAACAGCAGTATGGAATTCAAATAATACTGTAAGTAATAATTGTAAGATTAAATCATGTAATTCAGGTTATCATATTTCTAATAATAAATGTGTTCGAAATACTGTAACTATTAAATATAGATTGGGTAATGGTGAAACTATTCAAGCTCAAACAAGTAGCTCTAGTGGAACAACATATAGATGGACAACAGATAGTAATAGATATATTTATTTAAATGGAAGTATGTACATTCAAACAATTAATAATGGAGAAAAACTAGATTCAAGTGGGCTTGCAAATTATAACAATAGTACTTATATGAATATTAGTAAGCCTGGTTATACTGGTGTTTCAAATGCTGAATGGGTAAATCTTAATAATACAAGTAAAAAATATAATCAAACCACAGCATATGCAGCAAGTGATTTCTGTGATGCATCTTCTGGTAATTGTGAAGTTACATTAGGTGTTAATTGGTCTGCATCTAGTATAAAAAATGTACTACCAATTTTAACATCAAAAGATTGTGTTAATATGAATAGATACCAAGGATCTTCTGCTAATAACTTCATTTGTTTTGGTACTTCTGATAAAGATACTTGCATAAATAATAAGAATAAATATATGTATAGAATTATTGGATTTGATAACAATTATATTAAAGTTATTAAACAAGTGCCATTAGATGAACAACGTCAATATCATAGTAGTAATATGCATGCTGCTTGGGCAGGGGAATGTAAGGCAGGAGTAAATAATACACCATGTACTTTATATACTGGACTTAATAATAATTATTTCTTAAATAATACAAAATATGTACCATCAGGATGGAAAAATACAATTGAAACACATACATGGAAATATAGATGTGAAGGTATTAATTATGGAGACGTATATGTAAATTCTAATGGTGGATGGTGTAGTCGTAATCGTACAGCAGAATGTCCAAATCATATATGGGAAGATTTACGACTTAATTGTTTATATGAAGAAAAAGCAACAGGAGATGGAGGTCTTGCTTCGGTAAATGCTAAAATTGGATTAATGAATGCAACCGATTTGAATTATTCATACTCTGGAGGGGTATTATGTACTGATACTGGCTGCGGATCATCTTGGCTAAGTCTTTCTAGCAATGGTTATGGATATGATAAATATAATCTTGAACAAGGTAGTCAAGTTAGAATGATTGAATGGGGAATGGGATATAGAGGCCAAGTTAGTCAAAGCTTAGGTTCTAATGCTTCTTCTGCAATGGGATTTCAATCTAAAGTTAATATTAGAAATGAAAGTATAACACAAGAATATGTATCATTTAGTTATACAACACTAACTAGAAATTTCTATGTAAGACCAGTATTCTATATTTCTACTAACATAACATATGCTGGTGGAACAGGTAGTTCAACAAATCCATATATGATAATTCCAAAATAATAAAAAGCACTTTAAGTGCTTTTTTATTTGTGATAAAATTATAATGGTGATGATATGAAAAAAGATTATATTATTGATGGTAATGAAGCATGTGCTATGAGTGCATATTTATTTTCAGAAGTTTGTGGAATATATCCAATTACCCCTGCAAGTACAATGGCATCTCTAGTAGATAAATGGAGTAGTACAGGTAAAAAGAATTTATTTGATGATACAGTAAGAGTTATTGAAATGCAAAGTGAAGCAGGCGCTAGTGCAGCTTGTCATGGTGCTTTAGCATCAGGTTCTTTAGCAACAACATTTACTGCTAGTCAAGGATTACTTTTAATGATTCCAACTATGTATAAAATAGCAGGTGAAATGCTACCTGGAGTTATACATGTAGCTGCAAGAAGTTTAGCTACACATTCTTTATCAATATTTGGAGATCATCAAGATGTTTATGCAACAAGATCAACAGGTTTTTGTATGTTAGCGTCATCTAATGTAGAAGATGCATATTATATGGGTGCAGTAGCTCATTTAAGCGCTATAGATGGTTCTTTACCATTCTTACATTTCTTTGATGGTTTTAGAACAAGTCATGAATTAAATAAAGTATCATTACTTAATTCAGAAGAATTATTAAAATTAGTTAATTATGATAAAGTATATGATTTTAAATCAAGAGCTTTAAATATAGGTAAAAGTATTACACGTGGTACTAGTGAAACAGGAGATGTATATTTTCAAAATACTGAAGCAAGAAATAAATATTATAATGAAATGCCAAGTATTGTAGAAAAATATATGAGCAAAATAAATGAAGTTGCTGGTACAAATTATAAACCATTTAATTATTATGGAGATAAAAATGCTAAATATGTAATAATAGCAATGGGCAGTGTTTGTGATACAGTTAAAACTGTAGTTGATGAACTTAATAAAAATAATAAACAAGTTGGTTTAATTGAAGTTCATTTATATAGACCATTTAGTGTTAAACATTTGTTAAGTGTTTTACCACATAGTGTAAACTATATTAGTGTACTTGATAGAACTAAAGAAGCAGGTTCAAATGGAGAACCATTATATTTAGATATTGTTGAAGCTCTAAAAGGAAAAACAAATATTAAAATATTTGCTGGTAGATATGGTTTATCTTCTAAAAATGTTCCTATTGCTGATATAAATGCAGTATTTGATAATATGTTTAAAAATGGTAAAGAGAAATTTACTATTGGAATAGATGATGATGTAACACATTTAAGTTTAGAAAGTGTTCCTCTTCCAATTAAACCAGATTATAAAGAAATAAAAGTATATGGCTTTGGTAGTGATGGAATGGTTGGAGCATCTAAAAACTTTATGAAGGTTTTAGGAGATGTAGAAGGTAACTATGTTCAAGGTTATTTTGAATATGACTCTAAAAAGAGTGGTGGAGTTACAATATCACATTTAAGATGTGGAAAAAGTAAAATAAATGCTCCATATTTCTTAACTAATCCAGATTTTATAGTAGTATCAAAAGATATTTATTTAAATAGATATTATTGTTTAAAAGATATTAAAGAAAATGGTGTATTATTAATATCTTCTAATAAGAATGATCAAGAATTAAATGCTTTATTAAATAATGATAATAAAAAAGAAATATTAAATAAGAATATAAAAGTATATATAGCTAATTTAGATGAACTTAATAAAAAATATAAACTTAATGGAAAAATTAATAATGTTATATGTATGTATATGTTAAAACTAAATGGTTATGATAAGAAAGAACTTGATGACTTTAAAGAGTTAGTTGTTAAGACATATTCTAGAAAAGGACAAGAAGTTGTTGATAATAACTTAGGTGCTATTAAAGAAGGACTTAAATATTTAGAAGAAATAGATAATAGTATATTTAGTATAGGTAATGATACTGTAGAAGAAAAAGATTTTACAAATGAAATATTAAAATTAAGAGGTAATGATTTAAAAGTATCAGATTTCTTAAAATATAAAGATGGTACTTTTGAAGGTGGAACAGCTTCTTCTGATAAGAGAAAAATTGCTCTTAGTGTACCTAAATGGTGCAGTGGAAATTGTATAGAATGTAATCAATGTGCATTTGTATGTCCTCATGCAGCAATTAGACCTTTCTCACTAGATGATAATGATTTAATAAGAGCTCATTTAGATAGAGATGAAGTTATCGATAGTATGGGTGAAAAAAATAAACATTTCTATATGGCTATTGATGAAGATAATTGTACAGGATGTGGATTATGTGCTAGTGTATGTCCAGGAAAGAATGGGGAGAAAGCTCTTACACTTGGTGATTTTGAAGAAAGAAAATCTAGAATAGCTAATTATTTATTTAATGAACATGATAATGTAACACCATTTAATAAATATACAGTTAAAGGAATTAGTTTTGAAAAACCATATTTTGAATTTAGTGGTGCTTGTGCAGGTTGTGGAGAAGCAGCTTATATTAAATTATTAACAGAACTTTATGGAAGAAATATGGTCATTGCTAATGCTACAGGATGTTCATCAATTTATGGTGGAAGTTTACCATTAACACCATATAAGATTCCATGGATGAATTCATTATTTGAAGATAATGCTGAATTTGGTTTTGGAATTCATATGTCATATAAGAAAATGAGAGAGAGATTATCATCTCTTATGTATAAATATAAAGATGAAGTAAAACCAGAAATTAAAGCTACATTTAGAGAATGGTTAGATAATATGGATGATGATGATTTAACTATTGCTATTAAAAATAAGTTAGAAGAATCAGATATTCCAGATGAAATAAGAGAATTATTAGATTATATACCAGCTAGAAGTGTATGGATTTTAGGTGGAGACGGATGGGCATATGATATTGGATATGGAGGACTTGATCATGTTCTTCATAGTAATGAAAATATTAATATTATGGTTCTTGATACTGAAGTATATTCTAATACTGGTGGTCAAAAATCTAAGTCTACAAGAGTAGGTAGTGTAGCTGAATTTGCTTCAAGTGGAAAACTTGAAGGAAAGAAAGATTTATTTAGAATAGCGATGTCTATTCCAAATGTATATGTTGCTTCTATATCAATGGGTGCTAATATGCAACAAACTATTAAAGCATTTAAAGAAGCTAAAGAACATAATGGACCATCTTTAATAATTGCATATGCACCATGTATTGAACAAGGTATAGTTGGAGGCATGACTGGTCAAATTGAAGAACAAAAATTCCTAGTAGATATTGGATATAATTTGTTAATGAGATATAATCCAGAAACTGATAAATTAGAAATGGATTCTAAAGAACCAGAATTTAATATTTATGATTCATTATTCTCTAAAGAAATGAGATATAAAAATTTAGAAAATAAAAATGAAGAAGACTATCAAAGATTATATGAAGCTAATATGGAATATGCTAAAGATAGATATACTTATTATAAGAATTTAGAGAGCAAGGAATAATCCTTGCTTTTATTTTTAATTTAAACTATAATATATCACTCAAAAGAGGTTGTTATGCAAGAAAAGAGTATTAGCAAAACTTTAATTATAGAAGAAATAAAAGCTTACATCATAGTCACTGGAAAAGAAATGGAAATAATTTGTTATAGTGATAAATATGATGATCTTTTTAATATTATAAAATACTATACTAATCAAGGATATTTTATAAATAGTATAGAGTTTAATACTATAAGAATTAATAGTAAAAAGAGTATGGCTGAAATAGATTATAGTTATATTTATAAAATCAAAAAATATTTAGATTCATTACATCACAATACTAATATTAGTTTTACTTATGAAAGTGGTTTATATGCCAACTATGAAGATTATTTTAGTATGATTGAAAGTTTAAAATGGTATAGAAGTTTAGTTTTAGAAAATGATTTATCACCTGTAGAAAAATTAACATATGCATATGATATATGCAAAACAATTCATTATCAGCAAAGTGGTTTAACTTCTAAAGATATTAGTAATGATAATACTCTACATCTATTTATAAAAACAGGAAATATTGTTTGTTTGGGATATAATAGATTACTTGAAGAAATATTACTTGGAGTAGAAGGACTTAAAGTATCTGATTTTGTAACATATGAATTTAGAGATAATGGCAATAGTTTAGGTCATAGTAGAGGTATAGTTAAAATTGATGATGATAAATATGATATACATGGAATATATTGTTTAGATGTAACATTTGATAGTTATCATGAAGAATATGCTGAAACATATGGTAAAAGATATGATGCTTTTAGTGGATATAAGTATTTTTTAGTACCTATATATAGATATAAAAAGTATTTTAAACATAGTACTTATCCAAGAATATTTAGTGGTAGAAATAATGCATTTAAAGAAAAATATTTAACTAAAAGAAGATTAGATGAAATAGTAGATAATCCAAAACAAAATAATAGATTAGTTAATACTAAAGTAATAAATGAAAGTATAAGATCTTTAGTAGATGGTATGAGCGTTAGTGAACTATACGAATATTTAAATTGTGAAAGACCTAGTGAAATGGATTTCTTTAATATTATTATTAATGTTCGTCTTTGTGAAGGTTTTGATGTTGATAGTATTAATAGTGGTATTGTTTATGGAATATTTAATGATAATAAAAATGAAGCTACAATATTTAAATTAAAAGATACTCGTGGAAAGAAATAAATGTTATAATTTGTATGGTGAACAAAATGTTTAAATATAGTGATACTAATAAGAGATATTATACTCTTGATTATTTTTATAAACATAAGTTTAATTCTAAGGTATGTAAGATATCTTTAGATGGTGGATTTACTTGTCCTAATAAAGATGGTACTGTTGGAATAGGTGGCTGTATTTATTGCTCTAAAAGTGGTAGTGCAGAATATGCTGGTGATAGAAAAAAACCTTTAACTCAACAATTTAATGATATAAAGAATGTAATGATTAGAAAGTGGCCTAATGCTAAGTTTATTGGTTATTTTCAAGCTAATACAAATACGTATGCTAAAGTAGAAACATTAAAAGAAAAATATGAACCAATATTAAAACAAGATAATGTGATTGGATTATCTATTGGAACAAGATGTGATGCTATTAGTGATGAATGTTTAGATTATTTAAGTGATTTAAATAATAGAACATTTCTAACAATAGAATTAGGTCTTCAAACAATACATGATAGTACATCTAAATTAATTAATAGATGTCATACACTAGAATGTTTTGAAAATATGGTTAATGAATTAAGAAAAAGAAATATTAATGTAGTAGTACATATTATAAACGGTTTACCATATGAAACATATGATATGATGATTGAAACAGTTAAATATTTAAGTCATTTGGATATCCAAGGCATTAAAATACATGCTCTTTCTATTATTAAAGGAACTGAACTTGAAAATTTATATAATAAAACTCATTTTAAATTATTGAGTAGAGAAGAATATATAAATCTTGTATGTGATCAGTTAGAATTATTAAGAGAAGATATAGTTATACATAGATTAACTGGTGATCCAATGGCTAGTGAACTTGTTGAACCACAATGGCTAACTAATAAAACAACTATATTGAATGATATTGATAAAGAAATGAAAAGAAGAGATTCTTATCAAGGAATTAAATACAAATAAAAAAGCAACTTACTTTAAAGATAAAGTAGGTTGCTTTTCTAATTTGATAATATTTTCACCAATTATACTTATTGTAAGTTTTTCACCAAATAATATTTTTTGTTTACTTAGCCATTCTGGTAAATTAGCGCCTTCATATTTAATATTCATTAGTTCAGGATGAATTCTTAATATATGTTTTTTAGCAGCTGCTCTTAATGAAGACATATCTTCAGGTACTAAATTTTCATCTTCAAATAAAAAACAGAAAAAATCATATAGTTCATCAAAACGTACTAAATTAATTCCTGTTAATACTGATAGCACAATTCCTAAATCAAAATCATCTTGCATTATTAACCTCCTTATATAAATATTTATATATTAAAGAGTTTCCTCTTATTTATAAAAATAGGACTGCCACCCCCTGATGGACAGTCCGGAAAAAAGAATAAAAAGGGGTTGGCTAGTGTGATACTAGCACCAATTCGCCTAAAAGTGAATTGGTAAGTCTATATACTATCACAAAAAGTCTATTTGTCAAGCGTTTTTGTCAAAAAATATTAAATAATTAGTGATATTTATATATATGAAAACTTCAAACAAATAATTATATTTTTATAATAATAAAAAACCTAACTAAGTAGTTAGGCCAAAAACCATTGAGGTAACTTAATTATTAAAATTAAACGTTCTCCTCAATAACAATATATCATACATACCAGTTATTGTAAACTAAAAAAATATAAAAAATTATCTTTTTAAAATGAATATTTTGTGATATAATATTGCATATTTGTGCTGGGAGGTAAGAGATGAAACTGTCAGATATTAAAGGACTTGGTCCAAAATCATTAGAATATTTAAGCAACATAGGAATAAACAATATAGATGATTTAGTTTCTTATTATCCATATAGACATGACATTATCGTTTTGGATGATATAAAAGAAGCAAAAGATGGTGATCATGTTACGATTGAATGTATAGTAGATTCAGTTCCACTTACACGTAGATTTAGAGCAAATATGTCTTCTCTAACTTTTAGAGCAATGTCTAATAAAAAGATGATAGCTATTGTTATATTTAATAGAGCATTCTTAAAAAATAATATTAAACCTGGTAATGTAATAACAGTAATAGGAAAATATGATTTAAAAAAGAATACAGTAGTAGCATCAGATATTAAATTTGAAAAATTAGAAACTGGTTCTATAGAAAGTGTTTATCATTTAACTAGTGGATTAACTGGAAAATCATTAAGAAAATATATAAGTGAAGCATTATTACAATATGATAATTATGTTGATTATATACCAGAATATTTAAATGAAAAATATGGTTTTATTTCTAAAAAAGAAGCTGTTAATATGATACATCTTCCTAAGAATGAAGATGAAGTTAAAAAGGCACTTGTTAAATTAAAGTATGAAGAATTATTTGAATTTATGTTCAAAATAAATTATATGAAAGAAATAAATAAAGAAAATAAATCAGGTTATATTAGAAATATAGATCCTGAAGATGTTAATGACTTTATTAGAGAATTACCTTTTGAATTAACTGCTGATCAAAATTCTGCTGTTGAAGAAATATATAAAGATATGACTTCAAGTAGAAGAATGAATAGAATGTTACAAGGTGATGTAGGTAGTGGTAAGACTATTGTATCTGTAATAGCAGCCTATATTAATTATTTGTCTAAACATCAAACTGCTTTAATGGCACCAACAGAAGTTTTAGCAGTTCAACATTATGAGAATATTAAAAATTTATTATCATCAACTAATATGAAAGTAGATCTTTTAATAGGAAGTATGAAAAAGAAAGAAAAGGATGAAGTTGTTGAAAAGTTAAGTTCTGGTAAAATAGATTTTATAATTGGAACACATGCTTTAATTAGTGAAAATGTTACTTTTAAAAACCTAGGTTTAGTTATTACTGATGAACAACATAGATTTGGTGTTAATCAAAGAGCAAGTTTAAAAAATAAAGGATTACTTCCAGATACACTTTATATGAGTGCAACTCCAATACCAAGAACATTTGCATTAACAATATATGGTGATATGGATATAACAAATATTAAAACTAAACCTGCTGGAAGAAAAGAAATTAAAACTATTATTAAGAGCGAAAAAGAATTAATGAGTGTATATGAAATGATGAAAAAAGAGATTGATAATGGACATCAAGTTTATATAGTATCTCCATTAATTGAAGAAAGTGATGTAATAGATTTAACAACTGTAAATGAAATTAAAAGAAATATAGAACTTTATTTTAAAGGTAGTGCTAAATGTGGAATAATGCATGGAAAACTATCTAAACAAGATAAAGATAAAGTTATGAATGAATATAAAGATGGCAAATTAGATATATTAATATCAACAACTGTTATAGAAGTTGGTATTGATGTTAAAAATGCTACTTTAATGGTTATATATGATGCTGAAAGATTTGGTTTAGCAACATTACATCAACTTCGTGGTAGAGTTGGTAGAAATGAATATGATTCAACATGTGTATTAATTGGTAGTGAAAATAATGAAAGATTAAAAGTACTAGCTGAATCAAATGATGGTTTTTATATAACAGAAAAAGATTATGAAATGCGTGGAGAAGGAGATTTATTTGGTGTAAAACAAAGTGGTGACATGGAATTTAAAGTATCAAATTTACATAAAGATATGAAAATACTTCTTCAGGCAAAAGCTGACTCTAAAGAATTTTTAGATAATAATATAAATAATAATTTTGAAAATTATAAAGAGTATGCTAAAATAGTAAATGAATTAATGAATTTGGATTAGAAAGGATGAATTATGAAAGTTGATGAATTATTAAAAACTTCAATGGAAAGAGCCAAAACTCCATCAAATAAAAAATTTTTAACATCATATTTCAGTTATGAAACTATTCCACTTATACCTTCTTCATATGATGAAGCAAGAGAAATACAATTACAAAAAATAGAACAAGCAACAAGTGAATATTTAATTGATAGTTATTATAATAGAAGTAATCACGTAAGAAGATTAAAGAAAAAATAAGGAGGAATTTTTTATGGGAAGAGCTCATGAAGTAAGAGCAAAAGCTATGGCTGCTACTGCAGCAAAAAAATCAAAATTATATTCAATTTATGCAAAAGAAATTATGAAAGCTGCTAAATCTAATCCGGATCCAGCTAGTAATGATGTACTTAGAAGAGTAATAGAGAAAGCTAAAAGGGAACAAGTTCCATCTGATGTTATTAATAGAAATATTGATAAGGCTAAAAAAGGTGAAGTTGAAAACTATGAAGTAGTTGAATACGAAGCATTTGCACAAGGTGGTAGCAATTTAATTGTTAAATGTTTAACAGATAATCCTAATAGAACAGTTACTTATGTAAAAACAGTATTTAATAAATGTGGTGCTAAGATTGCTGGACAAAATGCAGTTAGTTTTATGTATGAACATTTAGGTGCAGTAGGAATTAAAGGACATACAGAAGATGAAGTAATGGAAGCTTTAATTAATGCTGATGTAGATGCTAATGATATTGAAGCTGAAGATGATATGATTGTTGTATATACTGAAGTTGCAGATTTAAATAATGCTAAAAAAGCATTAGAAGATGCATTTCCTGGTATTACATTCGAAGTAGATGAAATATCATATTATCCAAAAGATACAGTTACTTTAACACCAGAAGAAAAAGAGAAATTTGAAAGATTACTAGATATGCTAGATGAAATAGATGATGTGAGTAATGTTTATCATAATGTAGAGTTATAAAAAACTCTACTTTTTTTATTATATGTGATATTATAATAATAGGTGTTAATATGAAAATAAAAGATATGGATATTAGTAAAAATGAGTTATATAAAGAGATGAGATATAATGAAAAAACTAAGGGTATGCCAGTACATGTTTCAATGAAAGAAACTAGTGATGATAAGAAAAAAATGGGTGCTGTTAGTATACTTGGTTTAATGACAACTATGGGTTATTATGATAGTGCAAAAAAGTCACAAGATGATAGTTTACTTGATATAGTTAATGCTATGTTAGAAAACTCTAAAAATGTAGTAAGTAGTGGTGAAAGAAGATTATGAAATATGCATTAGATCAAGTAATAAAATTTAATGATGGAGAATATATTATTTTAGATGTAATCAATCATAATGATAATACTTATTTGTATTTGATAAACAATAGTGAGTTTTTAAATGATGTATCTATTGTTAGAGTTTTAGAAGATGGTTCACTAGATTATATAAATGAAGAAAGTGAATTTGATTATGTTATAAATAGGATTTTTTTAGATAATCAAATTGATTTAATTTATTTAGCCTCAGAAGAATAAAAAATGCTTAAAATATCGAATAATTTTGCTTTTATTTGATATTTTTTTATGTTATAATCATAATAGGTATGAAATGGAGTTGAAGAGTATGTTTCTTACAACATTAATTACGACTATTTTAAATGTTTTAGCATCAGATCCTATTACTCATCTAGGTAATGGGCTTTTATTGTTGTTAGATAGAGGCGTATATCAATTAGTAGCTTCAGCTTTTTCAATCTTTATTATAATGAGTCAAATGAATTTAAGTTCTATTTCTAATATGGCTGCTTTTATAGTAGATAGACTTAAAGCTTTAATAATTGTATTTGTTATATTTAAGGTTGGAGTAGCTTTAATAAATTATATGTTAAATCCTGATAAAGCAATGCAGGGTAGTAAAAAATTACTTATAAATATACTAATATGTGCAGCTTTATTAGTTTCAAGTAATTTTATATTCACATCGTTAAATGAATTAAGTATGATGATTGTTGGTAAACCTGAAAGTTATAAATATACTGTATTAAAACAAGTAGCAAATGTAACTGATGAAGGTGACGATGGATTAATCATGAGATTATTCTTTGGAAAAAGTGATACAGTTAATGTTAAAAATTCAGATGATATTGGAAATAATTTAGCATTCCAATCATTATGTGTTACTTTCCCAGATATGGATAATAAATCTAGTTGTACTGGTTTAAAAGCAACAATTGGTGATGGAACTGGTGGAATGAATATTAAAAAATTAAATAATATAAATGCTAAACTTGATAAGACAGTAGATGGGCACCCAGGTATTGCATTAATATTAGGTTTATATATCGTATATAGTGTTGTACTAGCATCAATTGATATTGGTGTTCGTATGTTTAAATTAATGCTTTTACAATTGGTATCTCCAATAGCTATTATATTTACGGCTAGCGAAGAAGGATTAAAAGCAGATAAGTTTAAGAAATTTGTTTCAACATATGTACAAGTTTATATAAGTGCATTTACAAGAATTATTTCAATTTTATTAGTAACTGTATTTGTTTCAAAAATATTTGGACAATTAGATACAATTTTAGGTGAAGTAAAAGAAGGAAATAATCACAGCATGTGGGTATTAATTATTTGCATAGTTGCTGGTTATAGATTCGCTAACGAGTTACCTAAATTAATAGATAGTATATTTGCAACACATATGGGAGACAGTGCTGGTAGTGGATTTGGAAAGTTCATGGCTGGTTTAGTAGCTGCTCCAGTACTTGGTGCTGCAGGACTTGCTACAGGAATTTCAACTGGTGTTGCCACTGGTTCTGTAGGAGGAGCTGTTGTCGGAGGTTTATCTGGACTTGGTTCAGGAATGGCAGCAGGATTTAAAGGAAATACAATAGCAGATAAAATGAAAGCTGGTGCTGATGCAAGAGCTGGTACTAGAGCAAGAGTTACTGATATTAGTAATGCTGGTGGTGTACTACCTTGGGCATACGGTGGAGTAATGCAACCATTCAAAGGTGGACAAGATGCTAAAGTATCTAAGTTTGATAATGAAATTTCTCAATATGATGAAGTTGATAAATTAATGAGTGATTATACTAAATATAGAGCAAATGCAATTAAAGATGATTATGTAGGTAAAGCTGGCGAAAGCTATGCAGGATTTAACAGCACAATTACTAGTATGAAATATGGTGCTGATAAAGGTTCATTTATTTCTGCAGCTAGAGAACATAATACTGATTACTTAAAAGCAAAAGCTGATTATCAAAATGCAGTTAATAATAAAGCAAATGCTACTGAACTTGCTAGATTAGAACAAGAAATGATGGCTAAGAGAAATGCTTCTGATAAAGCTGCTAGTGGTATTTGGGAGGCTAGAAGAAATGCTGTTCCAGAAGATAAGCAAGCAGAACAAATGCGTGCTCAAATCAATACAAGACTTCAAAAGCTTGGAATTGAAGGTCATGATGATAAAGGTAATACTTACAAATCACTTGAAGCTGACAACGTTAAAGATAGTTCAGATGCTCTTTCTGAAGCACTTAGAACTAGTTCAGATAGCGTACGTGCTCAAAAACTTGAATACACTGATAGTAGAAGCTACAAAGCTACACATAGAGATGGTGGAAGTAAAAAATAGTATAAATAATATAGAAAGGAAAAGAGAATATGAATGGATATTTGATACCTGCAAATAGTAAAAAAAGTTTATTATTCATGGGAATGTTCAATGGAACTGATTTATGGATTTTGGGAACTGGAATAATAATATCGTTAATATTTATGTTTGCAATTAGTGATGATTCGTTACTTGCACTTGTTATTAAGATATTTCCAATAGGTGCTGCCGTTACAATGGTTTTACCTGTTCCTTATTATCATAACGTTATTACATTCATAATGGAGGTAATAGCATATTTGCAAGCAACTAAAGAATATAAATGGAGAGGATGGTGTGCATATCGTGAGTTCGGCGACAAGCAGTAGTTATACTGATAAATGGGTTCCTGTTAGAGGAATACAAAATGGTGAAATTGTTCTAGATAATGGATTTAGAGTAACTGGTGTTAAAGTTAGACCAAGAAATATATTTATCTTGGATTATGATTCACAAAGTAATGCAATATTCAATTTAAGAAACTTTTATAATACATTAGATTATCCATTCTGGTTAATAATATCAGATAGACCTGTTGATATTAATGTTTATTTAGCTCAATTAAATGTTCTTTATGGAACAGTTGGTTCTCAAGCAATTAAGAAATTAATTAGAGAAGATATTGAAAAAGCTAATACATTCATGAGTAAAGATGTTAATGTTACAGATACTGAATACTTTATACTATTTAGAGATAAGAGACCTGAAGTAATTCAAAAAAGAGTACAAAACTTAATATCAGGACTTGCTAATGCAGGGCTTCAATCTGCTCAAACTAGTAATGATGATTTAAGAGTTTTATTAGATGGATTTATGAATGGGGGAGACACAACAAAGTTTGGGACGGTGATGAGTAACCTATGAGTATAAGTTTTAAAAGTCAAATAGCTCCAAAGAGCTGGTTAACTAAAAGAGATGGGTTAGTAGTCAGTGGAAAACATTGTTCAATCCTTACAATAATTAGTTATCCAAAATCAATTAATGAAGGATATTTAGCAAATATGACTCAAATATCTGGAATTAAAATATGTATTAAACATATACCTATCGCATTTTCAATATTATCTAAAATGCTTAATAAAGAAATTGCTGATATGAAACAAAGATATGCTGATGAGCATGATAGAACAATTCAAGAACAAATCAGACAAGATTATGAAAGTATTGAAGAATTCATCACAATGCTTACAGCAACACAAGCTAGAATCTTTGATTTCCAAATGCATATATTAGTTTCTGCTGATACAGCAACTGATTTAGAAAATAAAAAAGTTCAAGTTAAGAACTATTTAGATGCTATGGGAATGAAAGGTGTTGTACTAGATTTTGTACAAGATAAGATTTGGAAGAGTATGCTTCCAATCTATACAGATAAAAGTAATGATGATATAGAAAGTAGAATAGGAACACCAATTCCATCTGTTACTATCGCTGCAATGTATCCATTTGTATTTGATAGTATTAAGGATCCAGGACTTTCATGTTTACTTGGAGTTGATTATTCTGGTGGTGTTATTCTTTTCAATCAATTCTTATATCAAACTAAAAAAGAATTTAATAGAAATAATGCTAACCTAATTATTTTAGGTACTTCTGGTAGTGGTAAATCTACTGCTGCTAAAATATTATTAAGAAGTAATATTAGAAATGGTCATAAGATTGTAGCAATAGACCCTGAGGGTGAGCTAGAAGAAATGACTAAATTATATGGTGGAGATTTCATAGATCTAGGACGTGGTGGAGATTTCGGTATGATTAACCCACTAGAAGTAGTTCTTGATGCTGATGAAGAAGAGTTAACTGAAGGAATGGGCTATGCTGTTTTAACTCGTACTCTTCAAACATTAAAAGCATTTATGAAGTACTATAGTCCTGATATTGAAGAAGATGTTCTTACTTTATTTAGTGAAGTAGTTCAAGATACATATAAGAGATATAAAATAGATTATAATACTGATTTTTCTAGAATAACTTCTAATGATTATCCAACTTTTGATGATGTATATGCTACTATCAAAGGAAGATTACTTTCTATGACAGAACATACTCATGAAAGAGATATCATGGAAAGACTTGAATTAAAAGTTAGACCTTTAGTTAAAGAATTAAGATATTATTTCACAGGAAAAACTACTATTGATACAAGTGCAGACTTTATAGTATTTAATATTCGTGAATTAATGAATGCTGATAACAATATTAGAAATGCATTATTCTTCAATATATTAAAATATGCTTGGGGTCTTACATTAGATAGAGAAATAAATACAATATTAATGGTTGATGAAGCACACATGTTACTTGCTGATCAAAATACTTTAGGTGCAGAATTCTTAGCAAGAATTCAAAGACGTAGTCGTAAATATAACACAGGAACAATTATTATTACACAACAACCTACAGACTTCGCTGCTCCTAATGTACTTATTCATGGTAAAGCAATTTTTGATAATGCTTCATACTACTTAGTAATGGGATTAAAGAAACAAGCTGTTGATGATTTATCTAGATTAGTAGATTTAAATGATCAAGAAAAAGATTCAATTAAGAGATATAGCCAAGGACAAGCATTGTTTGTTTGCGGTAGTAGAAGAATGCGTATTAATATAATCGCAACGCAACAAGAATTAGAATCATTTGGTTCTGGAGGAGGATTCTAAGAATCCTTCTTTTAATTTAAAGGAGTTAAAATGGACGAAAACGATTATCAAGCACTACAAGAAGAACAACAAAGACAATTAGAAAGTCAACAACGTGCACAAGCTGCTAGAAATATCAATAGTGTTGTTGATTCTCTTTCGTCTGCAATGAACTCTAGAGAAGATATTAAAAAAGATAAAGATAACATTAATAAAAGAGCAAATAATGAATCAGATTCTGCTAATAATTATGGTGGTAGAAAAAATAATAAAGGTGGTCCATCTAAAAAAGAAAGCGATTTAGGAGATAAAGATGGTTTAGATGAAAAAGATGGATTAGATAAAAAAGATAAACCAGATGAAAAAGATAATAAAGATAAGAAAGATAAATCTGATAAAGATGATAAAAAAACTGATTTAAAAGATGCCACTGATAAAAAAGATGGATTTTTTGCAAGTAAGCTTAATAAGTTAAAACTAAAACTTAAAATCTTATTAATAGCTATTTGTGTAGTTTTAGTAGCAGGAATATTATTTGTATTAGTTGCATATTTTATTTATGGTATGGATATGATTTGGGGATCTATTTCTTCTTTCTTTGGTTTATCTGTTAATGATTCAACGGAAAATCTTAGTGAAAAAGATGCTGATGGATTATTAACAAGTGAAGAATATATGATTGATCCTAATACTGGAGAATCATATTCTACTGAAGAATTAGTTGAATATTTAAAAAATAATAATACATGTAAAATTACTACATGGAATAAAATAAAAGATTGGTTTGATTCATGGGATGGAGAGTATGAAGATTATTGTGCTTATCTAAGATATATTTCTAAACATACTGAAGAGTTAGAAAATGATTATGGTACAGTTTTAGATAAAGGACTTACAGTGTCTACATTATTCTATGGATTTGCTAATCAAGAAAATTACACTGATTATAAAGATAATGTTAATTTAAATAGTGTAGATGAAGTAACTAATGCATATCGTCATTATGATTCTTTAAATAGCATTATTGATGATAATGGTGTATTAAGTATTGAAGATGTTGAAACTATAATAGATAATTCTCTTTTAATAGAGACAGGAAAGAGAAAGAAAGATAGAGAAGATCATTATTATTATGCATGGGAAATTGAAATAGATGAACAAGATCCAGATGATGAAGATGATGATATAGCAGTTGGTTATTGTAAGAAACAATCATTTCCAATAAATGCGCATTATAGCGCATTAAAATGGGAAATATTGATGCGTTTTGGTGAAGAAGCTGCTCAAAGATATGAAGATGAATTAAGATATAATCATCAATATGAAAGTACTGATTCTGAATGTAAAGAATACTATGGTAAAGAAGATGAATTACTTGAAATAGTAAAGCAAAGTAGTCCAACTGGAAAAGGTAAATTAGATGGTGATGTTAAAAAAACTAATAAATATTTTGATGAAGAAGGTTTACCTGCTGATTTAAGCCCATTTGAACAAAAAGCTATTACTGATAATGCTATAGCTGATTCATTTTCACCATTTGAAGATATGGAATTAAACTATAGAAATGGTTTTGCATTTAAGAAGTTTCCAGCATTTGAAAAAGCATTTAATGATTCAAATTTGGATTTAAATTATGATTATATAATTACACCTAAGCAAATAGAGGATATTATTCAACAAGTATTAGAAAAGAAAAAAGATACTAATTATTATTTGGGATTCTCTGATTTAGATAGTAATGATTTTACTGTACTTGGTGATTATGTAATAGGAGCTAATTGTGAAGGATATTTAACTGCTGCTCCTGATGCTATACAAGTTAAAGTAACTGATTGTGATGGTAATTATTTAACAACAACAAGTTTTAAAGACTATATAATGGGTGTTGCTTATGGTGAAGTAAGTGATAGTGGTGATAATTATGTATTATCAGAAATGGTAGCCGCTATTAGTTATTCATTGCATAGAAGAGGCAATTATTTAAAAGGAACAACAATTACTATGAGAAGTGGTAACTGTGATCAAGTGTATTGTCCAATGTCACAAGGATGTTCTAGTAGAAAAGCTAATTTATCGTGTGGAAGCTTTAATTGTACTTCATACATTCCTGGTGGAGGATCATATCATGGCACAGCATCAAACTCATTACAAGAAAAATATTCTGGTTATTATGAAACTGCTAAGAATTATTTGGTTGTTTCAAATAATGCACCACATAGTGCACATTATGTTTCATCAATTCAACTTGGATGGAAAGAAAAATCTAATAGAGGAATTCCTTTCACTCAAATAATTCAAGAAGAATATCAAGATGAAGGAGCACAATTAATTCAATGTAATGGTGGTTCATCAGATGAAAATGGTACAACAACTTCACCAATAGATACTTCAGCAACAGGAAGTACAGTTGGAAGTACTGCTACTGCTCAGTATCCAGAAGTAGCACCAAATAAAGGAAGATTTACAGGATTTTCATATAATGATGCACCAGAAGGAAGAAACATTACTATGAATCCAGCATGGATAAATGCAAATATTGTTTCAATAAGAACAAATTGTTCAGCTGGTGGATGGAATGAATCTTATAGAATTAATAAAGCTGCAACAAATAATTTCTCAGCTGCATATAAAAATATGTGTAAATTATTAACAACTGGTGTAACATTAAAAGATGGCTCACAATGTAAATATTCTAAGAGTGATTTCATTAATGGTGGAACTTTTGTACAAAGAAAAACAAGTAGTGGAAGTTATAGTTTACATGCTTATGGAATTGCACAAGATTGGAATTATTCATTAAAAATAAATTATAAAGGTAATACATATAAACCATATTATACTCAAGGTTCTGCAGCAAAAGCTGAATATGACAGATTTGTAAGAGCGCTTGGAAAAGAAGAAAAATGTGAAAATGTTAATTATATATTATGGAAATATGCATTTGAACCTGCAGGATTTAACTGGGGTGGAAATTGGAGTAGTTCGTACTGGGATGGAATGCATTTTGAGGTTAAATATTAGGAGGAAAATATGGAAAAAATAAAAGCAAGTGTAACTTTAATTGTATTTTCTATACTAGTATTTTTAGCAGTAATGATTCCAACATTAATAATTAATAATCAAAAAGAGGAAGAGAAAGCTTTTCCAGAACAACAAGATATTGAAGTAACAGAAAAAGTTATTAATAATACTGATACTTATAAAAAAACAAGACATGATTTGGAAGCAGATCCATATTTTATTAAGTTTGCTCTTTCTCCTGATTATAATTATAAAAATATAAAGTATGCTACTGATGCTACTACTGGAACTAGATATTCATATATAGAAGATGGTTATTTAGGAAATATGATAACTAACTTTATATATAATTTTCAATTAACAAATACTAAATATTTAAGTAGTATTGACTATAATGATGGTGTATTTTGTTTGACACCTATTAGAGTAAAAGAGGCTTTAGAAGAATTATATTATGCTGAAATTAGTTTAAATGAATTTATTCAATATATGCCTGGATATATAGATTTTGTATCAAAAAGAAATAATGATTATTGTTTCAATTTTGATAAAGTCGCTAGAATGAATGATAATGAAATTCTAGTAGGAATTAAGAGTTTATCAGTTAGTGATCAAAAGATTATTACTGCTGATGTTTATATATATGAATTCTATTCTAGTGGTAGTGATAAAGAATTAAATGCATTAAGAATAGCTAAAAACTATATTAGTCAATCAAATTATAGCGGTGCTTCTGATATAGTTAATAATAATTTAAATGGAAAAGTAAGTCATAAAAAAATAGTATTTAGAATAAATAAGAGTAGAAAATACTTCGAATATCAATTATTATATAAAGCAAATATTAATTAGTGATATTTTTATAATTTTATAGTATAATATGTGTGAATGGGGTGAAATATATGAAATTAAAGGTAAGAGCTGATGTAAAAGACGTAGTTATTTTCCTTATATTTTGTGTTGTCCTACTATATTTGGTAGCCATTGCAGTAGTTAATTTAAATAGTTTTGCTGTAGATGGTGTATTTCGTGGATTAAATCCAATACCAGCATTTGTAGACTTCTTTTGGGCAACTCTTATTATATATTTTGTAATTTTAATAGCATTGATGTTAACTTGTTCATCATACTTTTTTGAAATGGAAGAAGGAATAGGATTTACTTCTGAAAAGAAGAGTAAGAGTGATGGTTATTCAAAATTAATGTCTGAAAAAGATATGAAAAAAGATAGAGGAATTGCTAAGGTTCATTTAAAAGATGACACATATGAAGCTGGTGGAATTCCAATTATCAATAACGGTGTTGATGCCTGGGTAGATGCTAAAGGTGAACCTCATGCTCTTATTATGGGTGCTTCTGGTTCAGGTAAAACTCAAGCATTCATGTTTCCTTTAATTAAAATATTAGGTAGAGCAGGAGAAAGTATGATTGTAACTGACCCTAAAGGTGAGTTATATGAAGCCTGTGGTAATTTATTAAAAGAAAAAGGATATAAATTAATATTAGTTAACTTCCGTGACCCTAAAGAAGGAGCTGCATGGAACCCATTTAGTTATCCATATAGAATTTATAAAGAAGGTAATGCTGACAAGGCAAATGAGTTATTACAAGACCTTGCTAGTAATATCTTAATAGATCCAAATAATAAAGCTGAACCATTCTGGGAACAAACAGCTAGTAACTTTTTTACAGGTTTATCATTAGGATTATTTGATGATGCACCTGAAAGTGAAATTAATATCAATAGTATTAATATGATGGCTGAAGTTGGTGAAGATAGAATAGGTTCATCAAATTATATTAAAGAGTATTTTAAAAGCAAAGGAGAGTTATCTCCAGCTTATATAGCAGCATCATCTTGTATTAATGCACCTACAGATACTCGTGGTGGTATCATGTCTACATTTAGAACAAAGACAAGAATTTTCTCATCACAAGTTGCATTATCAGAGATGCTATCATATAGTGATTTTGACATTAGAGACATTGGTAAAGAAAAAACAGCAGTATTCTTAAAAGTACATGATGAAAAAACAACATATCATGCTCTTGCAACTATTTTCGTAAAACAAGTTTATGAAGCATTAATTGCAGTAGCACAAACATGTCCAAATCTAAAATTACCATATAGAACAAACTTTATTCTTGATGAGTTTGCTAATATGCCAGCTTTAAAAGATGTAGAAACTATGATTACAGCATCTAGATCAAGAAATATTAGATTTACATTTGTTATCCAGAACTTCTCTCAATTAAATAAAGTTTATGGAAAAGATGTAGCAGAAACTATTAAAGGTAACTGTGGTAACTTTGTATATATCATGTCTACAGAATTAGCAGCATTAGAAGAAGTTAGTAAATTATTAGGTGATCAAAAACCTGAAAAATCTAAGAAAGATGAACCTGCTAAACCAATTAGACCTTTATTTACTGTAAGTGATTTACAAGCATTAAAAGAAGGAGAAGTAATTGTAAATAGATTTAGAAGTATGCCATTTAAAACTAAATTAGTTTATGATTATAAAATAGACTGGGGTAAAAAATATGAACCTATGGGTTATACAGAAAGACCTCATAGAGAAGTAGAAGTATTTGATATTAAAGCATTTGTTAATAAATTAAGAGAAGAACAAGGTGTTAATAATCCTATGGGAATGGGTATGGCACCTGGAATGGGTATGATGGGAGCTTTCCCAGGAATGCCTCTTGGTTCTGCTCCAATTAATAATCCATTTATGGATAATGCTAACATTACTGGACCAGTTCGTGGTGGTAGTAAATCATCTGGTGTTGTACCAACAAGTTTAGATGATTATGTTAGAAGATTAGATGAAAAGATTGCTGAACTAGAACGTGAGGAAGCAGAAGAAAATGCTAGAATAGAAAGGGAAAAGAAAGAAGCATCTTCTAAAATAGAAGAAAAGTTAAATGATTCAGTTGAAAGAATTGAACAGTCTGCTGAGAAACTTGAAGATAAAGTTGAAAAAGTAGAAGATTCAGTTGAAAAGATAGAAGATAAAATAGATGAAACAACTGATAAGATAGATGAAAAAATAGAAGAAATCGATGATCATCATGAAGAAGTAGTTAATCATGTAACTGAGAGTGAAGAAGAAATTAAATCTGATATTGAAGATATTCTTAATCATAGAATGCAACCTGAAGTAGAAGTTGAAACAACTCCATTAGTAGTAGAATCAACTCCTCTAGTACCAGGATATACATTTGAAGAAGAAGATGACGATGATGATACAACTCCAGCAGTAATTGAAATAGCTACTGAAGCTACTCCTGTAGTTGAAGTTTATGAAGAATCAACTGAAATAGAAACTGAAGTAGAGACACAACCAGTTGTTATAATTAAACCAGAAATAATAACTGAACCAATTGTAATAAAAGTTCCAGTTGTTGAGACTGAACCACAAGTTATTAGTGTTCCAGTTGCGGAAGTACCAACAGTACCAGAAATAATTACACAACCAGTTGTTATAGAACCAGATCCAAATGCTGGATATGTACAACAACCAACATATGCTAAAGTATCAAAACCAGTAGTTAATGTAGATGTAGATAGCATAGTAGTTGATGACAACAAAGAACAAACTAATGAAGATTTCTTTGATGATTTCTTTGGTAGCGAAGATGAATAAAAACACTTTTAATAAAGTGTTTTTTTATGTATAATTATTATAGAGGTAATGATATGAGAGCGGTATATATACATATTCCATTTTGTAAAAGCATTTGTTCATATTGTGATTTTTGTAAATTTTATCATTATGAAGAATGGGCTAGATTATATTTAAATAGTTTATCAAAAGAAGTAGATAAGTATTATGAACAAGATATGATTAAAAGTATATATATTGGAGGCGGGACTCCATCTAGTTTAAGTACTTCTAATTTAGTTAAATTATTTTCAATAGTTAATAAATTTAAAAGAATTAGTGGTGCAGAAATAACATTTGAATGTAATATTAATGATATAACAGTTGAACTTCTAAAATTATTAAAAGAAAATGGCGTTAATAGATTAAGTATAGGTATTGAAAGTTTTGATGAAAAGAATCTTGAATTTTTAGGTAGAAAGCATACTAAAAAAGATATACCTGCTAGTATTAAATTATGTAAAGACATGGGATTTAATAATATAAATGTTGATCTTATGTATGCTTTACCTGTAGAAAAGTTTTCTACTTTAAAGAGTGATGTTAATAAAATATTAAAGCTTGATATAGAACATATTAGTACATATTCATTAATAATTGAAGAGCATACTAAATTATATAATGATAAAGTTAAACCAATTGATGAAGAATTAGACTATAAAATGTATAAATATATATGTGATAAATTAGCTAAAAAAGGATATGAACATTATGAAGTGTCTAATTTTGCTAAAAAAACTTATCAAAGTGAACATAATTTAACATATTGGAATAATGATGAATATTATGGATTTGGTTTATCATCTCATGGTTATATAAATAATATGAGATATGAAAATACTAGAAATTTTAATAAATATTTAGATGGTAAATATAGATTTAATGAACTTCTTGTTTCTACAAGAGAAGATATGGAAAATGAAGTAATTTTAGGTTTAAGAAAATTAGAGGGAATAAGTATTACTAAATTTAGAAGCAAGTTTAATAAAAATATATATGATGTTTTTAAAATAAGAGAAGCTATTGATAAAAATTATTTATGTTTAAAAGATGACTATATTTATATTCCTGAGAATAAAATATATGTTATGAATGAAATAATAAATATGATCATTTAAAAAACCACTAGTTAACGCTAGTGGTTTTTGCTCTATAAAATTCTTTTTGTATTTTATTTGTTGACCATAAGAATGCATGATATGGTTTATTAACTATTAAGTCAAATTCTCCAATATATTCATATACTGTTGGTTCAAATTTTAATTTGAATTCATTTAAATCTTTATATGGATTAGTATCTTCAAAATCAGCAGTAATACCATATAAATCTAAATATAAATAGCCATTATCTTTATAATCTTTAATAATTTTATAATACATATAAGTTTTTAAATCTATACCATTGAAATCTTTAGTTGCTCCTGCGATAAATATAGTAACTCTTCCTTCATGTTTAATAATCATAGCGCTTCCCAAAATTTCTTTTGTTTTACCATCAACCATTTTATTATTAACAGCTATAATATCATAAGATATTTTATTTAATAGTAAATCAGATTCCATTTTCTTATTATATAATTCTTGATCATTAGGATTCTCTCTATAAGCAGAGTTAATTCTATCATTATTTGTTTGCTCATAAGCATATTGCTTTTGTAAAAATCTAGAATATAAAGAATAATCCATTGTTACTAATAACATATCAACTTTTTTAGATGCATTAAATATTTCAAACATCTTTTTATAATATGAAATAGGGTGTGCTGTTTTTTCTTTTATAAATGAATAGAATGTTTCAATTTCTTCTATACCAGCAGTTTTTAATGAAATACCACTTAATTCATCATTTCTTAATGTTTCAATCATAGTTTTATTTAATAAATCAAAATTATAATTTGGTAAATAAATAACTGGAGTATATTTAGGTAATAATGATTCAAAATATAAGTGATCTTTTAATTTCTCATATCCTAATTTTTTTAAAGTTACAACTAAATTCTTATTTTTTTCATTAACAGTTTTAGTCTTATTAGTATAATCTAATGTAGAATAAGTTATTTCTGGATTAATTTTGATAAAAGCAAATCTTCTTTTACGAAAATATGATTTAACTTCCTTAGTAAATCTAGTTAATAAATCTGTATTATAATAATCAATCAAAAAACCTCTAGGTGCATATCCATATTTAATACCAGCACTTAAAGTTTTATAAAGAATTAGACTACCTGCTACTAAAGAACCATTTTCATATGCACCAATATACATAATGTTAAAATCACTATATTTCATAAATTGTCCATACTCTTTAGTTTGAAAAAAGTTTTTCATAGTATGAGATTTAGCAAAGTCATTAAATACATTTTCATTAATTTCACTTATTATCATATTATCATCCTTTTATTCTTGTTTAATTATAGCATAAATATTAAAAAAATAGTATAATAAATATATAAATAGTAAGAGGTTTTTTATGAGTAAGATAGTTGATATTAAAGGAAGAGAAATATTAGATTCAAGAGGATATCCTACTATTGAAGTAGAAGTAACAACTGAAAAAGGTTATAAAGGAGTATTTTCTGTGCCATCAGGAGCATCTACAGGTTCAAAAGAGTGCATTGAACTTCGAGATAACGATGGAAGATATTTTGGTAAAGGTGTAGAGAAAGCTGTTAATAATGTTAATGGTGAAATAAGAAATGCTATCTTAGGAATGGATGTTTTTAAACAAAAAGAAATAGATGAAAAATTAATTGAATTAGATGGAACTAATAACAAAGAAAGATTAGGTGCTAATGCTATATTAGGTGTTAGTATTGCTGTTTTAAAAGCAGCAGCTCTAGAATCTCATAAAGAAATATATGAATATTTAAGTCCTAAAAGACATAAAATACCAAAAGCTATGTTTAATATTATTAATGGTGGAATGCATTCTAAGAATAATTTAGATATTCAAGAATTTATGATTGTTCCTAAAATGGAATCATTTAAAGAAACACTTAGATGTGCTAGTGAAGTATTTCATTCTTTAAAAGAACTATTAGATAAAGAAGGATTAAGTACTTCAGTTGGAGATGAAGGTGGTTTTGCACCAAATTTAGAAAATAATAAAAGTGCATTAAATTATATAGTTAAAGCTATTGAAAGTGCTGGATATAAGCCAGGAAAAGATGTGTTTTTAGCTCTTGATGTAGCAGCTTCAACTTTATATAACAAAGAAAAACAAACATATAAAATGGATAGTAATTTCTTTACTCGTGAAGAATTATTAAATTATTATATGGATTTACTTAAAAATTATCCAATTATTTCAATAGAAGATCCATATGATGAAAGTGATATAGAAGGTTTTAAATTAATAAGTGAAAAACTTGGTAAAGGTATTAATATAGTTGGTGATGATTTATTTGTTACTCAAAAGAAAGAATTACAAAAAGGTATAGATGAAAAAATTTGTAATTCTATATTAATAAAACCTAATCAAGTAGGAACTTTCTATGAAATGTTAGAGACAATAGTTCTTGCTAGAAAAAATAATTATACATGTATAATGTCTCATAGAAGTGGTGAAACTACAGATACATTTATTATTGATGCTGCGGTTGCTTTAGAAATACCATTTATTAAGAGTGGTTCTGTTTCAAGAGGAGAAAGAGTTTGTAAATATAATAGATTATTGAAAATAGAAGAGGAATTAAATGAAAAAAATATCAATTAAAAAAATTATTATACAAATAATTGGTATTTGTATTATTCTTGTTTTGTTTTATCATTTTGCTTATCCTAGAATATTTTATGCTTCAATTAAGAATGAATTAATGGTTTCATATAATACAAGTACTGTATCAATAAAAAAGCCAAGAGAGTGTAAAAAATGCTCTATAGATGGAAAATGTAGTGGCATTATATTTAATTGTTTTGAATATGATGTTAGAGTAGGAGCTTTTTCTGAAAAAGTAAAATATGATAATTATAAATTAGATTATAGTGAATTAAATAATACTATTACATATACTAATAATATCTTAGGAATAGGTAAAAAGATTAAATATGAAACTATTATTTTGAATGATGAAAGAAATAAAAAGGAAGTTACAATAGTAGTTAATGAAAACTTATTAGATATATTAGATCCATTTTATTTAGAACAATTAGATGACATGAATGTAAGTTTATATAATTATTATCCTGATGCTGAAATAGAAGGTGAAAGTTTTAATTTTTATATAAATTACAAAGATGGTTATAAAGTTAATTTGAATCAATTAAAGAATGGTAAAAAAGGTTTATTTAGTAATTATATGATGTTTACATATAATAAAAAAGCTGTGTATATTTCATCACCATATGAATCATATGAGGATGGATTAAAAAAAGTAGAATTAGTTAAAGGGTTATCAAATAGATAAAATGTTTGCATAAATACAATATTTATAGTATAATCATTAAGCGAGGGTGTTATAGATGGAAAAAGTTTTAATAATTATATCAGTGTTATTAATATTAATAGTATTATTACAAAGTAATAAAGCTAGTGATGCTAGTCAAATTATTACTGGTGGTAATGCTATGTTAATGGGTAAATCTAAAGAAAGAGGTGCTGAAAAGTTTATTACTAATTTAACTTATGCACTAGGATTTGCTTTTATAATAATATCTTTTATATTATCAGTTTAGTTTAAAAAAAGTTCATAATTTATTATGAACTTTTTAATTTGTATGATAAAATAATAATGTTATGAGGGAATACTATGAGAGATAAAATACTAGAAACTATTAAGAAAGAAAATAAAGGATTAAATCCAATAGACATTGCTAAAGGAATGATGTCAGAATATACAGCTGATGATTTAAGAACACTAATTCATGAGCTTGATTTAATGTGTAGAGATGGATTATTAAGATGTACAACTGGAAATAATTATGTAATAAATGATTTAGTTACTGGTTATATAGATGAACATCAAAGAGGAAATGCGCATGTTATTTTAGATGATGGAGAAGATATCTTTATTAATAAAACTAATATGAAAGGTGCTCATGATAAAGATCTTGTTCTTGTTGACTATGTTGATAAAGCAAAAAATGAAGGAAAAGTAGTTAGAATACTTAAAAGAAGCCTTGGTAGTAATGTAGGAGAGGTTATTAATGATAATGGTACACTTAAAGTAGTACCTGTCACCAGTGGACTTCCATATGAAGTTGTAATTGAAGAAAGTGATATAAATTTAGTAGATGGTTTATTAGTTCATTTAGATTATGTAGGAGAATTATCTAAAGGTAGAGTTTTAGCTAAAATAGATAGAGTAATGGGTCATAAGAATGCATTATTAAACCCAGGACAAGAACCAACTGAAATATCAGGAGAAATAGCTAAAATAGCATGTGAATTTGATATATCATTATTATTCCCACCTGAGGTATTAGAAGAAGCTAAAAAGTTCCCTAAGTCTTTAAGTGAAGAGATGATTAATGAAGGCTTGGATAATGGAAGAGTTGATTTTAGAAATGAACTTGTTTATACAATAGATGGTAAAGATACAAAAGATATTGATGATGCTATTAGTGTTAAGATTCTTCCTAATGGAAACTATGAATTAGCTGTTCATATAGCAGATGTATCTCATTATGTAAAACCTGGTAGTGCTATATGGAAAGAAGCAGAAAAAAGAGGCAATTCAAATTATTTAGGTAATAAAGTTATACCAATGTTACCAGTTGAACTTTCAAATGGAATTTGTTCTTTAAATCCAAATGAAGATAGATTTACTACAAGCTGTATTATGGAAATTGATCATTCAGGAAAAGTAGTAAATAAAAAAGTATGTAAAGGTATAATTAAATCTAAAAAGAAAATGAATTATGATGCTGTACAAGCATTAATAGATAAAGATTATAATAGTGAAGAATTAAATGGTTATGAAACATTAGTTTATACTATTAAAGATAATGAAACTTTTTCAGATGTAGCTTATGCTAATGGATTAACAGTTGAAGAATTATTAGAATATAATCCTGATTTTGATAGAAATAAATCTAAAGATATAAATGTACCATGTTCTAAAATAATTGAAAATGCACATAGATTATCTAAAGTAATAGATGCTATGAAAGAAAGACGTGGAGAGTTAATATTTGTATCTGATGAAACAAAGATTTATCAAGATGATAATGATGTGCCATATGATGTAAAAGAAAGAGTTCAAAGACCAGCAGAAAGATTAATAGAAAACTTTATGGTAGCTGCTAATGAATCAATTGCAGCATTCTTAGAAGAACATGGTATGCCAACATATAGAATTCATGATAAGCCACTTCAAAAGAAGATGGAAGATTTTATGAAATTCTTAGAATTAGTTGGAATAAAATATCCTGGTAAAATTAATACTGAATATATTAGTAGTATGGATTGTAGAAACTTACTTGAATATTTAAAAGATTCTAAAATGTTTAAATTATTAAATAGAAAACTTTTAAGAACTATGCAAAAAGCAGTTTATTCTACTGAAAATATAGGACACTTTGGTATAGCAAGTCCATTATATACACACTTTACTAGTCCAATTAGAAGATTTGATGACTTATTAAATCATACAAGTATAGGATATATTTTAGAAAATAAAGAAATAGATTCTAAATTCTTAAAATCATGGAAATCATATCTTACAACTATTTGTGAACATATTAGTGAATGTGAAAGAAATAGTGAAAAATGTGAATATGCTGTTGATGATATGTTAAAAGCATATTATATGTTAGATCATGTTGGAGAAGAATTTGAAGCAACTGTTGATACATTATTACAAGGTGCATTCTTTGTTCAAACAGATAATCTAGTTGAAGGAAGAGTAGATGTAATAGAAAAAAATAATGCTAGTGAATTACCAGAAGAAAATAAATATATAGGTATTAATGGATATTATGATTATAATGAAAATTTAATGGCATATACTAGAAATGGTAGAGTTGATTTAAGATATGGTGATAGAGTTCTTGTAAAATGTATTGATAGTGATCCAGCAGCTCGTGAAGTTGATTTTGCTTTAGTAAGGAAGTTATAATATGGAAGTATTAAATAGAAAGGCAAATCATGAGTATTTTATAAAAGATACATATGAAGCAGGAATAGAATTATTTGGTACAGAAATAAAAAGTATAAGAAAAGGTAATGTTAATATTAATGATTCTTATGCAAGAGTAAAAAATAATGAAATATTTGTTATAAATATGTATGTTGCTAAATATGAAGAAGGTAATATATTTAATCATGATGAAAGAAGAGAAAGAAAATTACTTCTTCATAAAAATGAAATTCTTAAAATAGCACATAATATAGAAACTAATAGATATACTCTAGTACCATTAAAATTATATTTTAAAGGTAATAAAGTTAAAATTGAACTTGGTATTTGTCAAGGAAAGAAACTTTATGATAAAAGAGAGTCTTTAAAAGAAAAAGATTTAAAAAGAAAAGAATTAATTAATTATTAATAAAAATCACTTTTTTTAAAAGTGATTTTTTAGTATAATTAATAATAGAGGAGTAGATATGAAAAAAGTATTGCTGTTTTTATTGATATTATTTATGCCACTACTAGTAGATGCTAGTAGTTATAGTAGTGCAACAAATATATCAAAAGGATATATAAATAATTTTTTAAATCCAAGTAGATATATAAAAATAAATAGTGGAGATTTAATATCAAAAGAAGAAGTAGAAAAA
>CAMMYS010000022.1 GCA_946528555.1 uncultured Mycoplasmatota bacterium | reverse complement strand
TTTATTAAATTTCTTTACTGGATAAATAATTATTGATGATGAAAGATATATTTTTTTAAATTGTTCTTTTGACATTTTATAAATATCAGAAGATGGATCCATAACAATTAAATAATTATTTTTAATACCATATAATACTATAAAATGATACATATTATCTTTTAATACATGACATATTATTGGAAAACTTATATTATTTGAGATTATATCTTCATATGAATAATGTATTCCATAACCATCAAATCCGTATACTTTAGCACCTTCTATAATATTATATGCATTAGTACCTTCATCATTAACTCTCAAAGTATAAGAAAGTTCATCTAATGAAATATCAAAATTATAATATCTCATAATAGATAACAAACAAGCAGGACCACAATCTTTATATCCATTTTGTCTAACTATAATTTTCTTATCCATTTAACCCTCCTAATATATAATTAGACAAATAAATATAAAACACTTCTTTTTAATAAAAAAATACTAGAAATATCTAGTATTATTTTTTTAAATTCATATATCCTTCAGTATCTATAATTAATTGATTATTTTCCATTGATTCTAATAATATATCAATCTTAGTTTTATAATCTTTTATCATATACCAATCATATGGAAATATAAATTTTTCATTAAAGTTTAATATATCTTTTGATTTTTCTCTTAATACATAAGATTCTTCTAACAAAATGTATAATTCTTCTCTAGCGTCTTGCATGTAATACACCCTCCTCTAAAGATAGTGGTTTAATGCCTAATACATCTTGTTCATAAAATTCATTTATTAAATCAACAAATTCATTTCCTACTAAAAATCTTAAATATTCAAGAGCTTCTTTTGATTTTGGATTTTTAATTATTTCAGAATAATCAGCTAATATTTCACTAAATATATTATCTTCTTTATTATAGTAATTAATTCCATGGCCATATATAACTGAATAATTTTTTCCATCTTTACTAACCATTTCATCCTTAAGTCTTCCATAGAATATAGCATCCATTATATCACTTATTGCTGAGAAAGCATCGTATCTTTCAAGCATTATATTACTTGCTATTTCTTGAGTCTTTGCTTTTTCAAATCTTTCTATATATTCTTCTTCACTTATATTATATAGTTCACTAATAGCTTTTTTTATTCTATTTGGATTAATTCCAATTTCTTCAAAACTTTTTGCTAATGTTTCACTCTCAGCATTTAATAAAGCCTTTATTTTTGCTTTTCTATTTTTATCAAAATAATTAGCATATCTTTTCTTATATATTAAACTTGCTTCTTCTTTTACTCTATCTTCTAGTTTAGTAAATTCATCAGTAAATGATTTTACTTTCTTTAAAGTTTCATTATTATTTCTAATTTCATATATTATAGTTCCAATATTTTTTGGTGCCCTATTTGTTGCACATATATGATGAAAAGTATGTCCGATTTCATGATTAAAAACACCAACTAATGAATTATTTAAATTAATCATTCTACTTGTAGCATCAAAGTATGGTTTTGCTTCACTTCTAACAATTGCAAAATTACTATATTTTCTTTTATATGATAATAAAATATCTAATTCTCTATCTAAATATTTATAATTATTACTTGCTAAAGATTTATAAGAAGCTATTAAAACTTCAACTAATGACGAATCACTAATTCCATCATTCATAAATAATTTCTTTAATTCTAATAGTTTTCTTTCAACCTCAGGTGAAACTTTTTGTCTTAATAATTTTTCTTTAGTTTCTTTTGCTTCATCTTTTTTATCAGTAGGTACATTAGCATCAACAACTCTTACACCATACATTTCTAAAATAGCTGCTATTTGAGAATTTCTATATAATTTAGGTGTTAATACTCTTGTTAAAGTTTTATCTCTATCTTCATTTAATAAAGCTTCTATAAAACTAATACCATTTGATTTTTGAAGTAATATTCTTGATGTTAAAATTGGTAAAAATGCATTTAGTCCATAATCACTACATTTAATATATAATTTAGCTCTATTTTCTAAACTAATATCATTTATATTAATATCTGCTAAATAACTATCCATACTTTTATTATAGTTTTCTAATAAAACATCTAAATATGTTTTATTTGGATATTTATGAGCTCTTTCAAACAAAACATTTGGATAAAAAACTAAATATCTATATGCTTTACTTCCTACAATTGAATTAATAATACTTTCTTTGTCAAAAGAACCTAATTGATAAAAAGTATCTCTATCAGCATTATTACCTTTTATTAATAAATCTATTACTCTAAATCCATCACTATATTCATATAATAAGAAACCTTTTTTAGCATGTTTTAATAAATAAACTTTATTATAATTTCTACATATCTTACATGCTTCTTTATGTACTATAAAGTGACTAATCATCTTATCATTTACTCTATTTTGAATCATTAAAAATTCAAATAAAGTTGGATATTTACCATAAGGTTGAAATAATAAATTTTCATTTAAAAACTCTAAAGCATCAAATCTTCCATATTTAACTAATAAATCAAATACTCTAATATCTTCTATTCTATTTATAACAAACAATCCTATTTTATTATTCTTAATTAGAAATTCTATAAATGACATACCATTACTTAACTTACTAAATAATGTTCTATCTAATACAGTACTATCTAAAGCATAAGAATTATTAAGTGGTTTAACTATTAAATTTAATAAAGTATTTTTATGTTTAATACATTCTTCAAGTATATCTGGATCATTAAAAATTCTAATTGCTAAATTGCTTTCAATAGATACATTATATTCATATACTATTTCAAGTAATGTTTTACCATTTTCATCTTTTTCAAAAAAATCTTCTACTTGTAAATAATCTCTACTAGACAATGATTTTATATTTCTTTTTTTTATTTCTTCAAAAATATCTTCTATAGGCATCTTAAAACTAGCATCTTCTTCATAATGCTCAAAATCATAATCTCTATCCCTAGTTTTTGTATGGAACAAATTCTTTAAAGACACCTATCTCACCCTTATAAATTCTTTAATATTTTTATATTATTTTTTATATCTTTATGAATGTATGAAGCTGAAACAACCATATGTGCTCCTGCTTCTTTACAAAGCACACCTGTTTCATCATTAACTCCACCATCAACATTAATTATTGTACGAGCTCCTAATTCATCAACTTTTTCTCTTAATAATTTTATTTTATCTAATGATTCTGGTATAAATGATTGACCACTTTTACCAGGATGAACACTCATAACAATTATTTCATCTATATCTTTTAAATATGGAAATAGCACACTTGCATCTGTTTCTGGATTAATAGCAAGTCCTACTTTTAAACCATAATTTTTTACATATTCAATCATTTCACTAACATCTTTAACAGCTTCATAATGAAATGTTATTGTATCTGTATTTAAAAAAGCATAATCTTCTATATATTTTTTAGGATTTTCAACCATTAAATGTACATCAAGTGGTAAATGTGAATAACTTGTTATTTTTTTAATTTCACCATAAGTCCATGTTTTATTTTCAACAAACTTACCATCCATTATATCAATATGTATAAAATCAGCATCTGTATTATCTAATTTTTTAACAATATCTTGAGCTGGTATACTACTTGATAATATTGATACACTTACTTTCATAATTTACTCTCCTCTACAAGCTTAATATAGTTATCATATCTCCATTTAGGAATAATTCTATTATTAACTAACTTAATAATTTCGCAACCATCTTCTTTTATATGTAAACAACTCTTTTTATACTTGCATGTTGCATCAAAGTCATCATAATAAAATCTTATTTCTTTTTTAGGTATATTAAGTTCTAATGAACTAAATCCTGGAGTATCAGCAATTAGTCCATTATCCATACTTATTAATTCAACTAATCTAGTGGTATGTTTACCTCTTCCAAGTACTTCTGATACTTCACCAGTTTTTAATTTTAAATCTGGATGTATCTTATTTAATAATGTACTTTTCCCTACTCCTGTTTGTCCGCAAAGAGATACTACACTATTTTTAAATTCATCTTTAATTTCATCTATTTGTGTATTGTAATACACTTTAATACCAATACCTTTATAATATTTAACATACTCATCTATTTCTTTTTTATAATCACTAGATATCATATCTGTTTTAGTTATTATAACTATTGGTTCTATATTATTATATTTAGCTATTAATATAAACTTATCTATTAAATAACTAGAAAAAACTGGAATACTAGTACTCATTACTATTAATAGTTTATCTATATTAGAAATAAGTGGTCTTTCCAGATAATTTTTTCGTTCTAAAACTTTATCAATTGTTTTTTTATTAATATCTACTATTACATTATCTCCTACTACGGGATAAACTTTTTCTTGTCTAAGTTTACCCCTAGTACGAGTATCTATAGTTTCACCATTTTCTAGTAAAACTTTATGTATAAATTTATTAATACATACTATTTTTCCATTCATATTTTACCTATTGATCTTCTGATCCATCATCTTCTGGTATTTCAGCATCAGCGTCATCTGGATTAACTTCTGGTTCAGCAATTTCAGGTGCTTTAGCTATTGTTATTGTAAGTGAAGCTCCTGGAGTTACTACAGTATCTTTTGCTTTACTTTGTTTAATTACACTACCAGCGCTAGCTGAAGTAGTTTCTTCATATTTAATAGATAACTTAAGTTCATGTTTTTCACAGAAGTCTTCTATTTTTACCATACTCCAATCTTTTGTAAAATCTGGATATTTATAAACAATATTTGGTATATACATAGTAATTTGTTCACCAATTTTACTCTTTTCACCAGCAGCAGGTACAGTTCTTAAAACTGTATCTTCTTTTGCTTTTTTATCTTTTTCTGGAATATCTTCTGTTTCTATAAGAACATTACAATTACATTTTCCTTCTAATTTTCCTTGAGCAACTAAATAATTTTCACCAGTTACATCTTCAACAACATATACACCTTCTCCAGAAGATAAATGTAGTTCAATTATTGTACCTTCTTTTCTCTTAGTACCAATTTCAGGAATTGTCTTAACTACTTTTTCTTCAGGAATATTATCACTAGCAACATATTTATATTCTGTTGATACTTCAAAACCAGCATCAGTTAATTTATTAGCTGCATCTACTACTGTCATATTAGTGACATCTGGTATTTCAATATTCTTAACTTCAGATTTATCAAAATACATTGTTGCTACGATTGTTGATACTAATACTAATAAAGTAAAAATACTAACAAGCACTATTAAGAAAACATTACTTCTTCTTGGCTCTTCTTCAAAATCATCATCTTCGTATTCAACTACTTTTTTAGTTCTTTTTTTCTTCATAGGCTCTTCCTTTTCAACATCCTTTTCCTTAGCTTTTTCTTCTAAAGCTCTTAATTCTTTATCCAATTTTTTAGTTTCATCTAAATCATTTTCTGGATATTTATAAACATATCTAGGTTCATCTTTTCTTGATTCATCTAAAGCTGTTTTTAAATCCTCATGCATCTCTCTAGCATCAACATATCTATTTTTAGGATTCTTAGCAGTTGCTCTAATAATTACATTTTCAATAGATTGTGGAATATTAGCATTTATTTTTCTTACACTAGGTAATGGTTCTTTTAAATGCTTAAGTGCTATTTCTACAGCATTATCTCCTTTATATGGAACAAGACCTGTAAGTAACTCATACATCATAATACCCATAGAATAGATATCACTTCTAATTGTAGATCCTTTTCCTTGAGCTTGCTCTGGAGGTAAATAATGAACAGTACCCATAACTGAATTAGTTTGTGTAAGTTGTGTACTATTCATAGCTGTTGCTACTCCAAAATCTGTTATTTTAATCATACCATTTGATAAAATCATTATATTTTGTGGTTTGATATCTCTGTGAATAATATATGCATCATGGGCATGTGCCATACCATCAGTTAATTGAAGCATAATATCTACAACTTCTGTTATAGATAATTTGCCTCTTTGCTTTAGTACTTGCTTTAAAGTTTTACCATCTACATATTCCATTACTATATAATATTGGCCATCATCTTCACCAACATCATACATCTCTACAATATTTGGATGAGATAAACTTGAGGCAGAAAGTGCTTCTCTTTGAAAACGTCTTACAAATTTTTCATCATTAGCAAGATCTCCTCTTAAAACCTTAACTGCAACATTTCTATCCAAAATAATATCATGTGCTAGGTATACATTTGCCATTCCACCTTCACCAAGTGTCTTGATTATCTGATACCTATCACTTATTTTTGATCCCTTTACTATCACACTTATTCACCACCAAATCTTACGCAAGCTATTGTTATATTATCATTACCCCCACGCATATTTGCCTTCATAATCATTTTTTCAACTTGTTCTTTTAATTCTAATTCCTCATCATTTAATATTTTTTCTGTTTGTTCAACTGTTAACATATTTGTTAAGCCATCACTGCATAAGAAAATACCATCAACATCTCTTTCAACATCAAAAATATCCATTTCAACTTCTTCAGCTGCTCCTAAAGCTTTCATTAATACATTCTTTTGTGGATGCACTTTAGCAGCACTTTCAGTTAATTCCCCATTTTCTAATAATATATTTACTAAAGTATGATCTTTAGTAACTTTATATAATTTATTATTTTTATATACATATCCACTTGAATCACCTATATTTCCAAATAATAAGTAATCATTTGTGAATATTGAACAAACGCAAGTTGTACCTAACCCACTAGCATCAACATGTTCTTCTGCATATTTAAGTATTTTAACATTTATTTCTTCAGTTATTTCTTTTAACCACATTACAGCTTCTTCTTTTGTTCCAACAGAAGATAACTCACTAAATCTTTTACTAAGTTCATTTACAGCTAATGAAGATGCGACTTCTCCAGCTTTGTGTCCTCCCATTCCATCAGCTACTACTACTAAATACTCCCCTGCAGCATTTTCTACTATATTTACTGAGTCTTCATTATGACTTCTCACTTTACCAGGGTCAGTTTGATAATAACTTATCATATTATTTACCCTCCTTTGCATTTGCTCTTAATTGTCCACAGGCAGCACTTAAATTGCCACCCATTTCTTTCCTTATTGTTACATTTACATCATACGATTTTAGTATATCATAAAAACTTTTTATTTTAAAGTCATTACTTCTTTTTAATTCAAAGTGAGTTGTTTCATTATAAGGGATTAAATTAACATACATTAACTTATCTTTAACAAGTTGTGCTAACTCTCTTGCACACTCATCACTATCATTTATCCCCTCAAGCATAATATATTCAATAGTAACTCTTCTATTAGTTTTAGATATGTAATAATCTAGTGCTTTCATAACTTCTTCTATTTTAAAAGCATGATTAACTTTCATTATTCTATCTCTTATTTCATTATTAGGTGCATGAAGAGAAACTGCTAAATTAACACCTGTTTCCATATCAGCAAATTCATATATTTTTGGTACTAAACCACAGGTACTTATAGTTAAATGTCTTTGTCCAATATTAATCATTTTTGGATGAATAACTACACTAATAAATCTTTTAATATTTTTAAAATTATCAAATGGTTCACCAATACCCATAACAACTATAGAATCTATTCTAATACGTTCGTAGTTACTAACACATATTACTTGTCCTACTAATTCAGCTAGTGTTAAATCTCTTACTTTTTTAAGTCTTCCGCTTTCACAAAATGAGCATCCCATATTACACCCAACTTGTGAAGATACACAAAGTGAATATCCATAATCATGATTCATTAAAACACATTCAATCATGTTATCATCTTCAAGTCTAAGTAAATATTTATTAGCAAGTTTACTTTCTTCTACTTTTATTATTTCAGGTGTTTTTATAAACATTTTTTCATTCAAAAAAGATATAAGTTTCTTACTTAAATTAGTCATATTATTAAAATCATATTCTTTTTTATCATACATCCACTCTATAATTTGAGTAGCATTAAATTTTTTAAAGCCATTTTCTATTAAAAAACTTTCTAATTCTTCTAATGTATAATCATAAATATTCATATTTTCACCCATAATAATTATAACATACATACTATTAAAAAATATATTTAGTTTACATTTTTAATAAAATAAAAGAAGAGATTATCTCTCTTCTAAAATTGCTTTAATTCTTCTAACTCCTGCAGAAGAAGCTTCTTCCTTAACTATTTTAAAATGACCAAGTTCACTTGTATTCTTAACATGTGGTCCACCACATAATTCTTTTGAAAAATCGCCTATAGAATAAACTGTTACTACATCTGGATATTTTTCTATAAACATACATTCTGCTCCACTATTAATAGCTTCTTCTTTTTTCATTTCTTCAACATGAACTTCATGTCCTTCACTAATCCATTTATTAACAAGTTCTTCAGTTTTTAATTTTTCTTCATCTGTTAATTTATGATCACAACTAAAATCAAATCTCATTCTTTCTTCAGTAATATTTGATCCTTTTTGATGAACATTTTTATCTACAACTTGTTTTAAAGCAGCATTTAATAAATGAGTTGCTGTATGATATTGTGTTTCTTTTTCAGAATGTCCACCAAGTCCACCTTTAAATTGTCCTTGACTAGCTGTTCTTGATAATTCTTGATGTGCTTTAAATTTTTCCTTAAATCCTTCTATATCAACACTAATATTTCTTTCTTTTGCTAATTCTTCAGTTAACTCAATTGGAAAACCATATGTATCAAATAAATGAAATGCTGTAGTACCATCTATATCTTTATTTGATACTTTTTCAAATTCTCTTAAGCCTTTTTCTAAAGTTCTATTAAATTTAATCTTTTCATTTTTAAGTACTTCTAATACAACATCTTTATTTTCACTTAATTCATTATAATATTTTTCATATTTAGATATTATTTTTAAAGCAATTCTACTTTCCCAATCACTATTAATATCAATATTTAATTTTTTAGCATGTCTAATAGCTCTTCTAATTAGTCTTCTAAGAATATATCCTTGTCCTACATTAGATGGCTTAATACCACTATTATCAGCACTAATAAATACACTTGTTCTTAAATGATCAGCTATTATTCTCATAGATGCTTCATTACCTTCATATGGTAAATTACTAATATCCTCTATTTCTTTAATAACATCTGTCCATACACTTGAAGCATAATTATCTTTAACACCTTCTAATACTGCAGTTACTCTTTCAAGTCCCATACCTGTATCAACATTCTTCTTAGGAAGTTCACTAATATTACCATTTTCATCTTTATAATATTGCATGAATACATCATTCCAAATTTCAACCCATCTTTCATCTTCAGGATCAAACTTTTCTGGTATTTCATCATCACTTCTAAAATAGAACATTTCAGTATCTGGTCCACATGGTCCTGTTTCACCTGCTATCCAGAAATTATCATTTTCAGTTCTAGCTATTCTTTCTTCTGGAATACCAAGTCCTAACCATAAATCATGACTTTCTTTATCAAATGGAATTAAATCATTACCAGCAAATACTGTAACAGCAAGTCTTTCTACTGGAATATTTAATACTTTTGTTAAAAACTCAAAACTCCAAGAAATAGCTTCTTTCTTAAAATAATCTCCTAAAGACCAGTTACCTAGCATTTCAAAAAATGTATGGTGATAAGTATCTCCAATATTATCTAAATCATTAGTTCTAATACATTTTTGATAATCACATAATCTAGTTCCATATGGATGAGGTTGTCCCATTAAATATGGTATTAATGGTTGCATACCTGCTGTATTAAATAAAACACTTGGATCATTTTCTGGTACTACGGGAGCACTAGGTATTTGTTTATGTCCTTTACTTACAAAAAAATCAATATACAAATCTTTTAAATTCATAATATCCTCCAAAATAAAAAGAATAGTACACAAGGAGTCATAAAGACGGTACCATCCTTTATTTAACTTAATTACTATAACGCTGTACGCGTGAGTTATTAACTCATAAGAGAAAGTAGCTTCAAATAACTTCATTAATTAGCTTTCACCATACGCTAACTCTCTAGATAATAAATATTATTTTACTTTTCTTTCAATGCAACAATAATATCAAAAAATTTTTAAAAATTCAATATTTTTTATATTATATACCTATAAATACACCAAAAATGGAAATATGTACCTAATAAACAAAATATATGGAATAAACAATGCATATATTTTTTATTACTTCCAAGTCCATATAATATTGAACCTATTGTATACATAACTCCACCCAATATTAAAAATAATACACCATAAAAACCTATATTTTGTAATAATCTTGGTATTGCAAATAAAGCAGCCCATCCACTAACTAAATGACATATTACTTCTAATACACTATATTTATCAATACCTGTACTAGATAATGAAATTCCAGTTATTGTTACAACCGTAACTATGCTAAAAAATACCCAACCTAATGAAGAACCTATGCCTATCAATGATACTGGAATATATGTACCTAAAACTAATAAATAAACATTACAATGATCAATAACTCTTAATACTTTTTTCCCTTCAATATTTGGTGATAATGCATGATAAATACATGATATAGTATAAAGTATTATCATAGTTGAGCCAAACAAAGAAACACATGTTTCACTTAAAGCGCCTTTTGCTTTAACTGTCATTAATACTAAAGCTGCTATTGAAAGTAATGCTCCTATTCCATGTGATATAGAATTAAATAATTCTTCTCCTAGACTATATTTTGGAACTAAAATATTTAATTTCTTTTTATATAACTTTTTATATTCTTTCATTAAAATAGGAATTTTATTTGCTTTTTCTTCACTAATTCTTAATTCTTTTTGTAAATATTTTTCTAAACTTATCTTTTTCATAATAATATTATACCAAATAAAAAAGTAAATCAGTGATTTACTTTTAATTTAACATTTTATAATGGAGGTTGTCCTGGATTACCAAGAGTTTGGTTAGCTGGTGCTCCTGCAGGTTGTGCTGAAGCTGCTTGTGCTGGTGCTGCTGAAGTATCTTCAATAACTAATGTAGGCTCTGCACTTGGTGCTGGAGTATCTTCAATAACTAAAGTTGGCTCTGCGCTTGGTGCAGGTGTATCTCCTGCTGGTGCTGCTCCATTATCATCAATAACCAAAGTTTGTGGTTGCATAGTTTCATTTAAATTTTGGAAATTGTTTGTATTTCCTTCTAAACCTTCTAATGATGGTGCTGGTGCTGCTGCATTTGGATCAACAGTAGGTTGTGCACTAGCAACAACTACTTCTCCTTTTGGTTGATCAGCTTCATTAGCAACAATTGGTTGTGCTACTGCATCAGCTGTTTTCTTTTCTTCTTTCTTTTTCTTCTTAGATTCATAAACTAAACCTATTAATGCAAAAGCAAAAAATACACTTGCTCCTGCAAACCATATATAATAATTTGCTAAAAAATCAAATAACCCTTCCATTTTTATTCCTCCATATCTTATACACTATTATTTTAACATTGTAAATAAAATAATTCAATATCTTTTTAAAAAAAGAAGTGTTCATAACACTTCTCTTTTAACTTATTTTACTTAATAGTTTTTCTTTAGCAGAAACAGGATTTGCTTTTCCTTTAGACTTTTTCATTACTTGACCAACCATATAATCTAACATATTTGTTCTACCATTTTTATAATCAGTAATTGCTTTTTCATTTTCACTAATAACTTCATCTACTAATGAATCAATTAAATTGTCATCTTCTATAACTTCCATACCATATTTTTTAACAATCTCGCTTGGAGTTAATTGTTCTTCAAACATTTTAGCAAATACTTCTTTACCTTGATTATTAGTTATTTTTTTATCATCTATTAATTTAACTAATTCTGCTATCATACTTGGTCTTACAAATATATCATCTATAGTTGTTTCCTCAGATTTATTTACTTCAGCAAGTACTTTAGTAGTAATCCAGTTACAAGCACTCTTTGGATTACATCCAAGACTAACACATTCTTCAAAGTAATCAGCAATCTTTCTACTTTTTACTAAAACACCAGCATCATATTCACTAAGATTATATTCTTTAACATATTTTTCTTTTCTTTCATTTGCTAACATTGGGATTTTAGCACGTATTTCTTCTTTTAATTCTTCAGTAATTCTATATCTAGGAATATTAGGTTCAGTAAAGTATTTATAATCTATTGCATCTGCTTTACTTCTCATATGAATAGTAGTTTCAGTTTCATCATCCCATCTTCTAGTTTCTTGAATAACTTCATCATATCTACCTTCATCTTTTAATTTACTTTGTCTTTTAATTTCATATTCAATAGTCTTTCTAATTCCATCAAAACTATTAACATTTTTAACTTCTACTTTAGTACCAAATTCAGTAGCATCTTCATCCATAATTGAAACATTAACATCTGCTCTTATTTGACCTTTTTTAGTATCACAATCAGAAATATCTGTATACTGATAAATACTTCTCATTGTTTCTAAGAAAGAAAGTGCTTCATCAGCAGAATGTAAGCATGGTTCTGTAACAAGTTCAAGTAATGGAACACCTGCTCTATTATAATCAATATTAGATGTATTATAGTAATGATCTAATGATGCAGCATCTTCTTCAAGATGTATATCATGTATTAATACTTCTTTTTCAGTACCATTTACATCAATAACTATTTTTCCTTTAGTACCAACTGGATTAAAGAATTGAGTTAATTGATATCCTTTAGGTAAATCTGGATAGAAATAATTCTTTCTATCAAATTCCATATAATCAGGAATCTTACAATTTAATATCATAGCTGCTTCTATAGCTTTTTTAACACATTCTTTATTAACCATTGGAAGTGTTCCTGGAAAACCTAAATCTAGAGGTCTAACATTTTCATTTGAATACTTTGAATATCCATTAATAGCATCTGAAAATACTTTTGTATGTGATTTCATTTCACAGTGAAATTCTAGCCCAATAACTGCTTTATATGCCATTATTTAACCTCCTTTGCAATTTGGTTTTTATAATCCATTGATGATTCAAGAGCATATGCAATATTTAAAACATTAGCATCATCTTTAATCTTACCGGTTATATTTACTCCAACTGGTAAATCATCAACAAATCCATATGGAATTGTAATACTTGGATAACCACCATAGTTACCAATTTGTAATAATTCATCTAATACACTTGTATCATCACTTAACATATTTTTATCATTATCTAAGAACTTAGCAGGACCAATTCCTACAGGTGCTATCATAGCATCATATTCTTCAAATAAAGAGTTCATTTTATCAACTATCATTCTTCTAACTCTTTTAGCATTTAAGAAATATTTTTCTTGATTTTCACTTTGTAAAACATATGAACCAATTACAAATCTTCTTTTAATAAGAGGACTAAATCCTTTAGTTCTGTGATCTTTAATCATTGCATTAGGATTATCTCCTTCACCCCTAGGTCCAAATGAAATACCTGTTAAATTAGCCATATTACTTGTTGCTTCTGCGCATGAAATAACTACATATATTGAAGGAAGAGCATTTAATAATGTTTGATCAATACTAATTCCCTCTATCTTTAAACCTAGTTTTTCATATTCAGCAATTCTATTTTTAAAGTTTTCTAAATGTTCTTTAAGTTCTTTAGAAGGTTTTTTATAATTTTCTATATCGCATACTTCTTTAATATAGAATAATTTTTTACCTTTAACTTTTCCATTTAATGATTTTTCTAAATGTATATCACTAGAATCCCAAGAAGTCATATCTTTATTATCTTTGCCTTTCATAGCATCTACTACTATTGCAGCATCTTCTACACTTCTTGTTAGTACTCCTACTGTATCTAATGAACTAGCAAATTGATACATACCAAATCTTGAAACCATACCATATGTTGGTTTATATCCAACTATTCCACAATATGCAGCTGGTTTTCTAACAGAATCTCCTGTATCACTACCAAGTGCAAATGGATATACTCCACAAGCTACACTAGCAGCACTACCTGCACTAGATCCAGCAGCCATTCTTGAATAATCCCAAGGATTGTGAACAATTCCTGTATGTCCTGTTGTTCCAGTACCACCCATACCAAGTTCATCAAGAACAGTTTTAGCAACTGGTACTGCTCCATGATTATTTAAATTTTCAACACATGTTGCTGTATAAATTGGAACATAATCTTTTAATGTATTTGAACTACCTGTTGATAATATTCCTTTAGTAGCAAATATATCTTTAATACCATAAGGTATTCCTGATAATACATCTTTAGTTACTTTAGTCCCTTTAGCATCATCAATGATTGTTACAAAAGAATTTGTTTTTTCTTGAATACTATGGCAAGCATCAATAGATTTTTTAACTAATTCATCACTTGTTAATTCTTTGTTAACTAATTTTTCATGTAATGATTTAATACCATCTTCTATCATTATCCCACCACCTTTGGAACTTCTACTTCTCTACCTTCAACTACATCACAGTTACTAAGTAAATCATCAATATCAATTTGTTCTCCAACTTCATCATCACTTCTTAAATCATCAACATACATTTCAAAAGGATAACTAAGTGGTTCAACATCTTTAATATTAGGTATCTTATTAATTAAATCCATATTTTTTTCAATAGTATCAAATTCTTCTTGTATCATAGTTCTTTCTTCATCAGTAAGACCTATAAGTAAATCATTTGCATATTTGTCTATTTTTTCTTTTGTAAAATTACTCATTCTTCCTCCTTAAATTTAATTCCTAATTCATCTAATTGACTCTTATCAAGAGTACTAGGACTTCCCATCATATAATCCATTCCACTAGCACTAGCAGGAAAAGCTTGAACTTCTCTTAAGTTTACTTCATCTTTAAGAATCATAATTATTCTATCGATTCCAAGTGCCATACCACCATGTGGTGGGCATCCATATCTAAATGCATTAAACATACTTTGGAATCTTGATTCAATTTCTTCTTTTTTATAACCAACTGCTTCAAATCCTCTTGTTAAAGAATCTAAATCAGTATTTCTAATAGCTCCACTAGCCATCTCATTTCCATTACATACAAAATCATATTGATAAGCTAATATACTATCCATATTATCTTTTGTATATTCTGTGTCTTCTTGTGGTTTACTAAATGGATTATGACAAAATTCATACTTCTTTAGTTTATCATCAAATTCAAATAATGGGAAATCTTTTATAATACATAATTCAATTTTATTTTGATCAATTAAATCTAATTTTCTACCTAATTCATTTCTAATTAAACCAGCAAATTTTTGAGAAACTTTTTTACTTTTATTAGCAATAAAGAATACTACAGAATTATTTTTCATATTTAATTTATCAATAATATCTTTTCTTTCTTTATCACTTAAAAATTTATCAATAGGTCCTTTAAATGAACCATCTTCCATTAATGTTAAATATCCTATTCCTGGCATACCAATACTAGTTGCATAATCAACTACTTCATTAAACCAAGAGTTAGATTTATCTCCTATACCATCTACATTAATTGCTTTGATAGTTGATGCTTTAAACGGTCCAAAAGTTGTATCTTTTAAAACATCACTTACATCATCTATTAATAATGGGTTTCTTAAATCTGGTTTATCACTACCATATTTTTCCATAGCCTCTTCATATGTAAATCTTTTAAACGGTCTACTAGATACTTCTTTATCACTAAATTTAGAAAATACATCATGGAATATTTCTTCTACAACTTCTAAAACTTGTTCTTCATTTACAAAACTCATTTCTAAATCTAGTTGATAAAATTCTAAAGTTCTATCCGCTCTTGAATCTTCATCTCTAAAACAAGGTGCTACTTGAAAATATGATTTAATTCCACCTACCATTAATAATTCTTTATAAATTTGTGGTGCTTGTGGAAGAGCATAAAATTTACCCTTAAATTTTCTTGAAGGAACAACAAAGTCTCTAGCACCTTCTGGTGATGATGCTGTTAAGATTGGTGTCTGAACTTCAGTAAAACCTTTATCATGCATCTTATTTCTTAAAAAATGTAACACATCACTTCTAAGAATAATATTATCTTTAACTTTATCATTTCTCATATCAAGATATCTATATTTTAATCTAATATCTTCTTGTACTTGTTTACTTGAAACTATTTCAAATGGTAATTCATGTAAAGAAGAAGATAAAACATCTAATTTATCTACAAGTAATTCAACTTTACCACTTTTTAATTTTTCATTATAAGTATCTTTACTTCTCTCTCTTAATTTTCCACTTAATCTTACAACAGATTCACGAGCCAATCCTTTAAACATTTCATCATCATTTGAAACTGTTTGTAATACTCCTGTTGTATCTCTTAAATCTAAAAATAATACTCCACCATGGTCCCTAATATTTTGAACCCATCCACTGACTATTATTTCTTCTCCTAACATATCATTTGATATGTCCTCAATCATAATTGTGTGAAACTCATTTTTCACAATGGTCACACCCCCTTCTATTAATAATCACAGTTATTTGGTGTTCTTGGATATGGTATTACATCTCTTATGTTTTCAATTCCAGTTAAATACATAATTAATCTTTCAAATCCAAGTCCAAATCCAGAATGGTAACATCCTCCAAAACGTCTTAAATTTGTATACCATTCTAATTTGTCTTTATCAACACCCATTTCATCCATTCTCTTAATTAATTTATTATAATCATCTTCTCTTTGACTACCACCCATTAATTCTCCTGCTCCTGGAACCTCTAGATCAACAGCAGCAACAGTTTTTCCGTCATCATTAAGTTTCATATAATATGCTTTAATATCTTTTGGCCAATCTGTAATAAATACTGGTCCATTATAATATTCAGTAATATATTTTTCATGTTCTTTTGCTATATCTTCACCATATTCTGGTTCAAATTCCCATTTAACTTTAGCTTTCTTTAATAACTCAATTGCTTCATGATGAGTAATTCTAACAAAATCACTATTTAATACTTTATTTAATTTTTCTTTAATACCTTTTTCAACAAAGCTATCAAAGAAATCCATTTCAAGTGGACATCTATCCATAACATATTTAATAACAAATTTAAGCATTTCTTCTTCAATATTCATTATTCCATTTAAATCACAAAATGCAACTTCTGGTTCAATCATCCAGAATTCATTAGCATGAGTTTTAGTATTAGAATTTTCAGTTCTCATAGTTGGACCAAATGTATAAATTTTCTTATATGCCATAGCAAATGTTTCACCATGTAATTGCCCACTTCCAGTAATAAATGCTTTCTTTCCAAATAAATCTTCTTTAAAATTAACTTTTCCTTTATCATCTTTAGGTAAATTATCAAAATCAAATGTTGTTATTTTAAACATTTGATCAGAACCTTCACAATCAGCCCCTGTTATAATTGGGCTATGAAAATAAACATAATTATGACTTTGGAAATATTCATGTATAGCTTGTGCTGCTACGCTTCTTACTCTAAATACTGCATTAAATAGATTAGTTCTTGGTCTTAAATATGCAACTTCTCTTAAAAATTCTCTAGTATGTCTTTTTGGTTGAATTGGATAATCTTCTGGAGAATCTCCTAATACTTCAATACTTTCGACTTTAAGTTCATGAGTTTGTCCACTACCTTCAGATTTAACTAACTTACCATTAACTCTAATCGCAGAACCAACTCTAATTTTACTAATACTATCAAAATCCTTAAGATCCTTTTCATAAACTAATTGTAAATTTTTAAAATAAGTTCCATCATTAAAATCAATGAAACCAAAATTAGATTGATTTCTATTATTTCTAACCCATCCTTCTAAAGTAATATTCTTATTTTCAAACTTTTTAATATCGTCAAATAAATCTTTAACATCCATATTATTCATCTCCCTTTACTAATTTAATTTCTATTCCAACTACTCCATATTCTTTTTCTTCTTCTTTTGTGTAGTAATCATACATTCTTTCATAACTGATTTTATCATTATCATCATGTCCAAAATAACTATTATCAAAATTATCAAATAACTCTTTAAATGTATTAAATAAATGTAATTTAATAACTTTAACCTTTATTATTTCTCCACTTTCAAGATTAGTGAATACAATATAATCATTCTCCTTAATCTTTCTTCTTTTTTCATCATATAATCTTATTTCAATAATCTTTTTGCCAGATTTAATTCTTTCAAAAGGATCATTTTTTAATTTCATTTGATGTATCATATTATCCTCCAAAATAAAAGGATGGCACTCAAGGAGTCATAAAGACGGTACCATCCCTTTTTTTACTTAATTTGAATAACGGTATTACCCGAGAATAATTACTTAATTTCACTATTCCATTCCGTGGTGTTATTCGCATATATAGTTTATTAGTTTTCACCAAACACTAACTCTCTTCAAAACATTTATATGTTACTTCTCCACATCAACAATTTACTAATTAATTATACTTATTACAGTAGTTATTGTCAAATAATTACTTTTCTAATTCTAATGTTTTCTTTGGGCTTAAAGCCATAATCATTCCATCAATAGTTGCTTCATAATCTTTATACATATAATAGTCTAAAACTGATTTAACTACAGCTTCTATTTCACCCATATCATTTGTACAAAATAATAGTCCATTTTCATAAGCTCTATAATCAGAATCACAATTAACTTCTTCAAATCTTTCATATTCTTCTCTAGAACTAATTTCAATAGTTGGAGCCCATCCTTTATATATCATCATATATTCATTTTTAGGGACTCCATTTTGAGCAAAATTGAAAACTGTTTTGCTTAAATTAATTGGTAACATTACATCGAACTGAATATAATTTTGTTTAGCATTTCTTAAATAATCAATACCATTAGTCATAAAACCCTCCTATTTAAAATTATAATTACCTAAATCATCAAAAGGTATACTTGTTTGAAAAAACTCCTTTAAGTTTTTAACAGCAACTTCATTCTTTTCTACTTCATCATCACCAATAATAATTGCAAATTTATTATTTAGTCTTTCAGCATATCTAAGTTTTTGTTTAAAACCTTTATCTAAAAAACAAATATTAACCTTTAAATCAAGACTTTTTAATTTATTAAATACTCTATATATGTATTCATAATTATCAGTCATTGGAACTATTATAACATCACTAGTACATTTTTCACTAGGATTAATTATTTTAGCTTCCATTAATTGGTAAAACAATCTAGTTAATCCTATTGATATACCAACTCCAGGTAATTTTCTATCTGTATAAAATTCTGCTAGATTATCATATCTACCACCAGAACATACACTTCCTAAAGATGGATAGTCTTTTAAAGTTGTTTCATAAACTGTACCAGTATAATAATCAAGACCTCTTGCTATTGTAAAATCTACCATAAAGTTATCTCTATTTAGATTTCTAAGTTCTAAATCCTCTATTACACTTTCAAGTTCACTAACTCCAATATTAAATGTTTCATTATTACATAAATCTTTAATATCTTTTATATCTTTAGAATTAATTAATTTTAATGTTTTTTCAATTTGATCATCACTTAATTTCAATTCTTTCAATTCTTTTTTAACTTCATCAATACCAATTTTATCTATTTTATCAATAGTTCTTAATATATCAGATATCTTATCTTTTAAATTTAAACTTTCAAAAAAACCACTTAATATTTTTCTATTATTAATTCTAATAACAAAATCACCAAAGTTTAATTTCTTAAATATATCATATATTATAGATGGCATTTCACTATCATATTTAAGTGATAATACTTCATCACCTATTACATCTATATCACATTGATAAAACTCTCTATATCTTCCTTTTTGATTTCTTTCACCACGAAATACTTTTCCAACTTGATATCTTTTAAATGGAAAAACTAATTCATTACATCTACTAGCAACATATTTAGCAAGTGGTACTGTTAAATCAAATCTAAGTGATAAATCATTATCACCCTTTTCAAATCTATATATTTGTTTTTCAGTTTCACCACCAGCTTTAGCAAGTAATACACTAGATAGTTCAATAATTGGAGTATCAAGCCCATAATAACCATATTCTTTATATGTATCTATTATTATATTTTTAATTCTATCAAACTCAAGTTGTTCTTGTGGAAATAATTCCATAAAACCTGGCAATGTTTTAGGTTCAACTTTCATTTCAATCATCCTTTCAATCTATTTCAATTTTATCATTTTTTATATTCTTTTAAAATAAAAATATTATATGTTTGTACATATAATATTCTATCTTTAATAAGCTAAAAAGTTAAATATTAGTTATGTACAAACAAAAGAGGTTCATTATTATTATGAACATGATTATTATTATTTAAATTATTATTTCTTAGTGTTCTCATAATATCCCCTCCTAAGTGCCTATAATCATACTATATTTTAACTTATTTGTCAAATAATCACTTAAAAAGAGTCTAATTAGACTCTTCATTATCTTTTAAATGTAATGGAGTTCCATTCTCATCACATCTAACTACATCACAATCTTTACTATAATCATATCCATAATCACAAAACCTAGAATTTAAATATTCATCCGCATTATGTATACCAAAATAACTCCATAATTCTTCATAATCACTTTTTAATGTTATATTACATGTTCCAGGTTTATGCTCAGCGCGAGCTTTTTTATCATCACTTTTAAGTTTTGTACAATTATAAAATATTGTTTTGTATATTATACAGTTATCTCTTTCTTTTTTTGCATAATAAAATCTTGGGTGAGATAAATTACTTTCATCTAAATATTGATATTCAATAAATTTATATATACCAACTGTTATACAAAAAATAACTAGAACATATATTATTTTAGGAATAATATTCCAACTTTTTACAAGTTTAATAGAGCTTGCTACCATAAGTGCAAAACCTATAAGTAAAATAGCAGTTACCCACCAAGCATTTATTCCAAAGAATGCAAATACTATAAAAAAACAAAAGAATGCAAGTATTTTTAATATAAGATATCCTGCTACATCATTTTGTAATTTAATTTTTGAATCAACAGCACATATATAATCTTCTTCTAATTTCTCTGCTTTTTTTTCATCTTCTATTTTTTCAGCACTTAATAATTCATTAATAGTAATATCAAATATTTCACATATTGGTCTTAATAGTGAAACATCTGGCATATTAAGTCCATTTTCCCATTTAGATACAGCTCTATTTGAGACACCTAATTTTTCAGCTAAATCAGCTTGAGTCATTTTCTTTTCAGTTCTTAACTTTTTAATAAATTTACCTATTTTCATTTGATTCATTTTCTATCACCTGGTTTCATTTTATTAAAAATATTTATTTTTTTAAATGAACTTGTAGTTGATTTTTAATATTTAATAATAATTTTGATAATAAATAGCAAATTAATATTATTAAAGTTAACCAAGCTATATTACTTATAATACCTTGCTTATAAACTCTTAAAAATGGATATGGTCCATCTATTTTACCAGCTAGATTTAATAGTATTAATATAAATGCATATAACAAAGTAAATGCTATTGGATACTCAACATCCTTTTTATCAAATTTTCCTAAATCATCATAAAATAAAAATGTAATAATAGCGAGCAATGGACATAATAGATGATGAAAAATCATTATTCCATCAAATAATAGTAATTTAAAATTAAAATTAAACATTGGAATTAATATAAATAAAACAACCATAAATGTTATTGTTAAACATGTTGTTGATAAATATTTTAATATTCTAGGAAACTTTGTTATTTTTTCATTTCTTAATACATATAACAAATATATTATTGAACTAATAAGAGCTAATAAATTTGAATCTATAGTATAATATTCAATTAATACTCTACCATTTTTAGATGATTCAAAAAGTGCTAAAAGTTCTAATACAATAATTAATATATTTATAAAAATTGATACTTTTCTTTTAGTCATAATTATCCTTCATTAATATCTATTATTGATAATACTTTATCATTATTTAATTCTTTAATATTAATAACACATCCTACTCCTACTACTTTTCCACCTAATTCTTCAATAGCAGTTTTAATAGCATTAACTGTATTACCAGTAGCATATATATCATCAACAATATAAAATTTCTTTCCTTTATATTCTTCATTAACAAGAGTTGGTAACTCTAAAGTATCTTTGCCATATTCCTTTACATAATCAAATGTTTTAGCAACAGTACTTGGTGGTAATTTACCTTTTTTTCTAACTGGAATACATCCACAATTTAGATTATCAGCTATTGCCATTCCAAATAGAAAACCTCTTGCTTCAGGAGCAACCATATAATCAATTTTTTTCTTAGATAGTTTTGTTACAAAAAACTCAACTATTTCTTTTAAAGTTTCCTTTTGAATTATTAATGGATTGATATCTACAAATTCAATACCTTTAGTTGGAAAATCTTTTTCAGTTCTGATATTTAATTCATTTTTTAAATGATTTTTAATTATCTTCATATAACTCTCCTATTCTACATTTTAATTGTATATTAAATGTAAAAATTTTACAATTGATTTTTATAAAAAAGTGTGTCATAATTTAAGTGGAAAATAAAAGTCATATATGCTTAAAAATATGGTTTAAGCGTTTCTACCAATTCACCATAAATGGATGGACTATGACACTATATTTTTACTTGCTTCTAGAACATAGTCTTACATGATTGAGTGTAAGCTTTTTTTATTTTCTAGAAAGGTGTGTTTTTGTGAAAAACAAAGAAAAAAGCTGCAAATTAGATTCTTTCTTTGAAATCAAATCAAGAGGATCAAATAGAAGAACAGAAATATTTGCAGGAATTACGACATTCTTAGCAATGGCGTATATCTTGACGGTTAATCCAAATAATATTCTATGGGGAGGTACAGCAGATCCTAGATTCTCTAGTGTATTTATTGCTACTGCCATAGGAGCATTTATTGGAACTCTACTTATGGCATTACTTGCCAAAATGCCTTTAGCTCAAGCACCAGGTATGGGGCTAAATGCAATGATTGGAACTATTGTTGGTGGTGCAATGGGATTTAGTTACTCTTATGGAAATGCTATGATGTTAGTTTTCATAAGTGGAATTATATTCTTATTTCTATCTTTCATACCAGGAGGTAGAAATAAAAAAACAGGTGAAATTGTTTCACTAAGAGAAAAGATATTTGATGGAATGCCAAAAGCAGTAAGAACAAGCATATCAGTTGGTATTGGTTTATTTATTGCTTTCATTGGTCTTCAAAATGCACATATCATAACAGATAATCAATTTACTCTTCTTCAATTAGTTGATTTTAATAATCCTGAATTATGGGCTCTTGGTGGACCTGCTTGTAGTGCTACAGTTGCATTATTTGGTTTATTAGTTATTGGTGTTCTTTCACACTATGATGTTAAAGGATCAGTAATAATTGGTATACTTGCTGCTACTATACTAGCTATTCCACTAGGTGTTGCAAACCTAGAAATATTAAAAGGAACTATTCCTGGTATTAGTTGGAAGTTCTGGGAAAATATTTCAAATTTCTTTACTGGTAAAGATACTGTATTTTTATCATTATTCAAAGGTGGATTTAAAATTCCAGAAGGTTCATTCTTAACATCAGTAATGTTAATTATTACATTCTCTATGATTGATATGTTTGATACTATGGGTACAGTTGTTGGTTGTTGTGCTAATGCAAAATTATTAGATGAAGATGGTAAACCAATTAATTATGGAAAAATGATGTATGCTGATAGTATTGCTACTATAACTGGTTCTCTTGCAGGAACTAGTACAGTTACAACTTTTGTAGAAAGTGGTACTGGTGTTAGTGCTGGTGGTAGAACTGGTTTAACTGCTTTAACAACTGCTATACTATTCTTATTAGCAATATTCTTACTTCCAATATTTGCATTTATTCCAACTGCTGCTGCAGCTAGTGCATTAATTTATGTTGGTGTACTTATGATGTCAAATGTATTCAATGTAGATTTCTCAAATGTTAAAAATTCAATTCCTGCATTTATTACTATAATTGCTATGCCTCTAACATATTCAATTACAGAAGGTATAGGTCTTGGAATTATTTCATTTGTATTCTTAGATTTAGTAATATATTTTGCAGATTTAATTAATTACAAATTAGGTCATTCAAAACAAAAACCTAAAACAGAAATTACATTAGTAACAATTATTGTATTTATATTATTCTTAATTTACTTCTTAGTTCCAACAGTTCTTTAAGAAATAATTAAATCATTAAAAAAGAGAAAAGATATCTTTTCTCTTTTTAATTGTGTTTTTATTCTGGAACTACATAATATAGTTTTTTATATGTATCACTATCAATAGTAACTGTTTCAGTATCAACTAAAGTTGCATTCTCTTCATGATTAATTTGAGAATCACTTAAGTTTGTTCCTGCTGTTATACCTTCTAAAATTCCATCATAGAAATTAAATGCAGATGGTGAATAAACACCATATTTCTTTCCTCTTAAGATTGGTGTATTTATATTATGTTTATTATCTTTAGAGCCAATTGTAACTTTACCACCTGATACATTTTGAACAGCTCCTACACCATCATTAGTAGAGTTAGAAATAATTGTTCCACCATTAATTGTAATTGTTGCATTTGCTTTTTGATTTTCAACTGCACCTTTTTCACTATCAGGATTTAGTTGTTCAATTAATCCACCATTTACTGTTAATTTAGCTGAACCTTCAATATTTTGTATAACAGATCTTTCTACTGCAGTAGATGTTATTATTCCATCATTTATAATAACAGTTCCTTTAGTATTATAGATTGCACCTCTATCATTAGTATCACGAATAATACCGCCATCAACAATAAATGTTCCCGAGTTTTCAATTGGTCCCTTAGTTGCATAACCACATTCAAATGTACCACTCTTAATTCTAGTTGTTCCTAAATTATATATAACATTATTATTGTAACAACTTAACGTATAGTTGCCACCAATAAGTACAATATTCTTAGTATTATTTACTTGTGGTCTACCTTTATTATCACTTGATGTTACATCATAATCTCTAAGAATTACAATTTCTGTTTCAACATTGTCTGGAGCAGCATTAAATGCAGCTTGTAGAGTTGAAAAATATTCATTACCTATTCTAGCTACATTATTATCTTCAGTCCATATTGCTTCAACAGTAATATTTCCACTAACTATTGTATTTTTGTCAAATGGGCTATCAATATCTCCATCAATAAACCATCCTACAAATGTATAACCTGATTTAGTTGGATCATCTGGCATGTCATCACCAACAGTTCTATTTGGTATAACATTTCTTACTTCGTAAGTTTCGCCATCGCTTACAAATCTTACTGCATAAGTATCAATTTCTCCTACTAAAACATCAATAGTTACTTGTATACCAGATACTTTACCAGTTATTGTAATTGTAGCTATTCCATCAGATACACCTGTTACTACATTTGTTTCTTCATTTACAGTAGCAATATTTGTATCACTAGATGTAATTGTATATTCTTCTAAATCAGTAATTGGTGTTATTTCTATTTGATGAGTTTCTCCAACATTCATTACAACATCAGCTGTTGATATATTTGCTTTTAATATATCAGCATACCATCTAGCAATTAGTGATTCATTTTTATTAATAACTGTTGTTTCTTCTACTAAAGTAGGATTTGCATCATCAGTATACCAACCACCAAATGTATAATCAGCTTTAGCTACTGTAGGTAGTGTGCCTATTTGACTTCCATGTCTAACATCTTTTGATGAGAATGAAGGTGTTGCACCATTTCCATTAAATGTAACTGTATGTTTTTCAGCATATTGAGCATGGAATGTTTTTGGAGCCATGATTGTCATATTTTCATCAACTTGAGTTCCACCATTTGCTTCAGTAAACCAACCATCGAAATAATAATTTTCTTTTTCTACTGTTGGTAATTCTCCAACTGGTTTTCCATGTTTAACTACTTTAGATTCAAATGAAGCAGATCCACCATGAGCATCAAATGTTACTGTATATTTAAGATCTGGTGCCATTTTAATATAAATATTTGATAATGTACCATTAAAGTATCTATCTGCACTAGCATAAGAATCTTCACCAGTAGCTTCCATATCTGATTCAGGAGAAAATGCACCAAACCATGTTGTTAAATTAAATCTCTTTTTATAATCATTAATATCTTTTAATAATTGCCATGTTTCTCCATTAAGTGAATAATATATTACTCCATCTTGTCTAGAAATTCTTATTTCCATTCCAGGTTCATATGTGAAATTAGCTTTAAACTCTTTAGAACTTCCAAATTTAGATGTTAAATCTAAAGTATTAGATGCATTCTTTCTAAAGACAAATCCTGGATAATTTTCTGTACTATTTTCTAATTTTGAATTTACTAATGTTGCTTGTGAATGAACACCATTAATATTCATATTATCTATAGTAAATCCTAATTCAAAATCTTTTTCATAATTATCTGAACTAAATAATGCAATATGTGAATCTATAAATTTAGAATCAGTATAATCAATATCTACTCCACTTGGATTTACTGTACTAATACATCCATCTTGAGAACTACTTGTAATTAATCCTACATTTTCAAGATTTGAACTTCCATTAAATGTACATGATCCTGGAATAAAGAATACTGTTTCTAATTCTTTAATTTTATCTATCCATTTAGCATAGTATGTTACATCAGCTGTTACTGGTGTACTTGAATTTATTTGTTCTGTATATTCTGTAGAAGTATACCAACCAAGGAATGAATGACCTTCTTTAGTAGGTACAGGCAATGTTCCAATTGCTTCATTTTCTATTCTAGTTATACTATCAACTTCAGAACCACCTTGAGAATCAAATGTTACTGTATATTCAATAGCTGTGTACTTAGGTCCGATTGTTGTATCACTTTCTAAGTCAAATGTTAATGGATTTGTTGTTTCTCCATTTGACCATCCATCAAATGTATAACTAGCTCTATTTTTAGCTGTTAATGTAATACTTGTT